>NZ_JBFTLX010000082.1:0-35403 GCF_056396665.1 Cupriavidus sp. 05T313
ATCCTCGCCGCCGGCCGCCGTGCGCTTGAGTTCGTCGAGCGCACGGCGCATTGCCGCCAGCTGCTCGTCGCTGCGCCGGGACGCCGCCAGGCTGGCGGCCTCGGCTTCCAGGCTGACGCGGAATTCCAGCATGGCCAGCACGTCCATGGCGGTCCCCATGGTGGCGGGGTCGATGCGGAAGGGCGAGCCGTTCTCGGTACTGCGCGCCAGCACGAAGGTGCCGATGCCGTGGCGGGTCTCGACCAGGCCGCTGGCTTGCAGCCGCGACAGCGCTTCGCGCACCACGGTGCGGCTGACGCCGAGYGCGGCCATGATCTCGGATTCGGTCGGCAGCTTGTCGCCCGGCTTGAGCAGGCCTTGCTGGATGCGCTCGCTCAGGTTGCTCACCGCCTCTTCGGCAAGCGTGCGGCCGCGGCGCCGCAGCGGGGTGGTGGAGGCAAACATCGGGTTTGACATGATAGTGGGCAGGGGGCTTGACCGGATCTCGATGGGCTCATTATACTGCGTCGTAAGTTATATGACGACCGATAACAGGTGTCTCGTGCCTCGAATTCAATTCCAGGCCCGGCCAGCACCGACGAACTGGTACCCGGCAGCAACCGGGCAGCCAGACCGAGACAACCCGTAAGAGCCGCAGCCGCCAGGCCGTGCCTGCTCTTTCCGCCGGAATTCCACATGATCCAGACATCCATCTCCGCTACCCGCGCCGCGCCAGTCGCAGGCACGCCCGTCGTCACCGAACTCACCGTGGTGCCGGTAGCCGGCCACGACAGCATGCTGATGAACCTGTCGGGTGCCCACGGTCCGTTCTTCACCCGCAATATCGTCATCCTCAAAGACAGCGCGGGGAATACCGGCGTTGGCGAAGTGCCGGGCGGCGAAGCGATCCGCCAGACCCTGGAGGATGCGCGGGAACTCATCGTGGGGCAATCGATCGGCAATCACCAGGCCTTGCTCAATCGCGTACGCAGCGCCTTTGCCAGCCGCGATGCGGGCGGGCGCGGCCTGCAGACCTTCGACCTGCGCATCACCATCCATGCCGTCACCGCGCTGGAAGCGGCCCTGCTGGACCTGCTCGGCAAGCACCTCGGCGTGCCGGTAGCGGCCCTGCTTGGCGAGGGCCAGCAACGCGATGCGGTGGAGATGCTGGGCTACCTGTTCTATATCGGCGACCGCAACCGCACCACGCTCGGCTATCGCAGCGAACCGGAGGCGGACAACGAGTGGTTCCGCTTGCGCAACGAGGCGGCTATGAGCGCCGAAGGCGTGGTACGACTGGCTGAGGCCGCCTATGCGCGCTACGGCTTCAACGACTTCAAGCTCAAGGGCGGCGTGCTGCGCGGCGATGAAGAGATGGAAGCCATCCTGGCGCTCGCCGAACGCTTCCCCATGGCGCGTATCACGCTGGACCCCAACGGCGCGTGGTCGCTGGCCGAAGCCGTGCGCCTGTGCCGCGACAAGCATGGCGTACTGGCCTATGCCGAAGATCCGTGCGGCGCGGAGGATGGTTTTTCGGGCCGCGAGGTCATGGCCGAGTTCCGCACCGCCACCGGTCTGCCCACCGCCACAAACATGGTTGCGACCGACTGGCGCCAGATGGGCCACGCAGTGCGCCTGCAGTCGGTCGATATCCCGTTGGCCGATCCGCATTTCTGGACCATGCAGGGCTCGGTGCGGGTCGCGCAGATGTGCGCCGAATGGGGCCTGACCTGGGGCTCGCACTCCAACAACCATTTCGATATTTCGCTGGCCATGTTCACCCATGTGGCCGCTGCCGCGCCGGGCCGCGTCACCGCGATCGATACGCACTGGATCTGGCAGGACGGCGAGCGCCTGACCAAAGCGCCGCTGAAGATCGAGAACGGCAAGGTAGCCGTGCCGAGCCAGCCGGGCCTCGGCGTCGAACTCGATATGGAGCAGGTGGCGCTGGCGCACGAGCGCTACAAGAACATGGGACTGGGCGCGCGCGACGATGCGGCTGCCATGCAATTCCTGATCCCGGGTTGGACCTTCAACAATAGGGCGCCGTGCATGGTCCGGTGAGCGCGCACCATCCGGACACAAGAAATACCACTCAAAAGCGAGGAGACAACGATGTTCAAGACTGACGACCGGTCCCGCATGACCGGCACCACAGCTGCGCCCACGTACCGCGTGCTGCGCCGGTTGACCACCGCCATGATCGCAGCCGTGACGGTGCTGGCGGCCGCCGGCACCGCCGTCGCATCGACGGCATGGCCCCAGAAGGCCGTCTCGGTCGTGGTGCCGTTCCCGGCCGGGGGCTCCACCGACACCATCGCGCGCATGCTGGCGGTGCCGCTCAATGAGAAGCTGGGCCAGCCCTTCGTGGTGGACAACCGCCCGGGCGCCACCGGGGCCATCGGCGCGACCATGGTCAAGCGCGCGCCCGCGGATGGCTACACCTTGCTGGTAGCGTCGATCGGCGTCTACGCGGTGAACCCCTTCCTGCAGAAGAATCTTGGCTACGACCCGGCCAAGGACTTCGACCTGTTGACGGTTGCCGTGCGTGCGCCCAATGTGCTGGTCACCAAGCCCGATTTCCCGGCGAAGAACCTGCAGGAACTGGTTGCGTACATGAAGAAGAATCCTGGCAAGGTCGCATTTGCCAGTTCCGGAGCCGGCTCGTCCGACCACCTGACGGCCGCGTTGTTCTGGCAGAAATCCGGTACCGACGGACTCCATGTTCCCTATAAGGGCGGGGCGCCGGCCATCTCCGACCTGCTTGCCGGACAGGTGGATGTCTCGTTCCAGAACGTGAACGCGGTGCTCCAGCATATTCGCAGCGGCAAGCTGAAGGCGCTGGCGGTGACTGGCGACAAGCGCTCGTCCGTGTTGCCGAACGTGCCCACCATGGCGGAGAGCGGCGTGAAGGACGTCGATGTGTATTCGTGGCAAGGCGTGGCGGCGCCGCGCGGGCTGCCGAAGGACGTCAAGGCCAAGCTGCATGCCGCCCTGGTCGGCGCGCTCAATGAGCCCCAGATGCGGCAGAAACTGGCCGAGAACGGTTTCGAGGTGGTCGCCAACACGCCCGAGCAGTTCGAACAATTCGAGAAGCAGGAACTCCAGCGCTGGAAGGCCGTGATCGAAGCCGGCAAGATCAGCATCGACTAGGTTCGCGGTATCGGCGCAAGCGTTGCTCTTTGCCCCGCCTGTCTGCGGGGTGTTTTCATTTGCGGAGCGGATTCGGACGCGGGCGCGCGCAACCTGATAGGCTTGGGCCACGCGCGCTTTGCGCTGCCCCGCCGCTGGCGCCCCCCATGATCCGGTTCTGCAAATCGCCGCCCTGCCTGCTGATCGAGACAGAGTCCCGGTGGCTGATTCCGCGTGGGTTCGACGGCTTCGCGCCGGGGCCGCTGATCCTGGTGCGGCCTGGCGTCAGCCATGCGCTGATCGAGCATGAGAAGGTGCACGTGCGGCAGTTCTGGCGCTCGGGGGGACTGATGGGCGTGTTCTACYTGCTCAGCCCGCGCTGGCGCCTGCGTTTCGAGCTGGAGGCCTATCGCGAGCAGCTCAGGCACTGCGAGCCCGGCGCCGCGCATTATTTCGCGCGGATGCTGGCGCGGCACTATCGGCTGGATATATCGCAGGAGGAGGCGTACCGCTTGTTGACGGAGCCCGGCGAACCGGAGTGACCGTTTGCCGTTTCGCTCAATCGGGATGGCTGCATTCGCGAGCGGAAAATCTGGCGGAAGCGGTGAGATTCGAACTCACGGATGGGTCACCCCATCGGCAGTTTTCAAGACTGCTGCCTTAAACCACTCGGCCACGCTTCCGGTAAGAAAGTGCAGTCATTGTAGCGCGAACAGGGGGAGGTTCCCGCTCGTGCTTCATGCTGCATTGACGCTGGCGCAACGGCCAGCGCCGCGCATTATAGCAAGGGCGGGGACGCTTGGTTGCGCATGTTGTGCAATGTTGTCTTGTCGGTGTCTTGTCGGTGTCTGTCGGACACGGCGGAACCTTCTTTCAGGCTCGGCGCTCCTATCATGCATGAGGGCGCGCGCCGGGGTGGCGCGTCCCCCTGTTCCATGCATTTGCAGGCAATCGAAGAGGACAACTGATGAAGGGCAAGATTCTGTTGGGCGTAGCGGCGGCCGCCGCGTTGACCGGGTTGGCGGGTTGCGCGGCGCCGGGCGGCGGCTATGGCGGCGGCTATGGCGCTCCGCCGCCGCAGGCTGGGTACCAGACGCCGCCCCCGGCGCCGGCCACGAATACCTACCAGGCGCCGGCGGGTTCGGTGTTTCATGGCCGGGTCGAGTCGATCGAGCCGGTGACCACCCAGAAGAACAGTTCGGGCGTGCTCGGCACGGTCATCGGCGGCGTCGCCGGTGGCCTGCTGGGGCACCAGGTCGGCGGGGGTACCGGCAATACCATTGCGACCATCGGCGGTGCSGTRGCGGGYGSCKTGGCSGGCAACCAGATCGAGAAGCGCGCCGGCAGCAGCACCGAGACCGTCTATCGCGTCAATGTGCGGTTAGACGATGGCCGTCTGGCCACGGTGACGCAGCGCGATGTCAGTAGCTTGCGCATCGGTTCCCGTGCGYAGGTCGCCAACGACATGGCGATGCCGTATTGACCGGGACGCGGGTATCGCGTCAAGCATTTCGACAGGAAAACGGCCACCCTCGGGTGGCCGTTTTCCTGTCTGCTGCAAGGCGTCTGGCGTCACCCCTTCAGGAACATCTCCTGCAGGTCGTTCAGGAAACGCCGGCCGAGTTCGGTGGGCTTGATGGTGGCGAGATCGGCTTCGAGCAGGCCCTTTTTCTCGGCCGCGGCCAGTTCGCGGCTGATGGTGTGCAGCGGCAGCCCGGTGTGGTCGAAGAACGTGCTGGCCGGCACGCCGTCGGTAAGGCGCAGCGCGTTCAGCATGAACTCGAAGGGCAGGTCGGACGCGCCGACGTCGTGCTGCTCTTGCACGGCATTGCCGGCCATGGACTGTGCCATATAGGTGGCCGGATGCTTGTGGCGCATCTGGCGCAGTACCCGGTGCGGGAAGGAGAGCTTGCCGTGCGCGCCGGCCCCGATGCCGAGGTAGTCGCCGAAGCGCCAGTAGTTCAGGTTGTGGCGCGCTTCGCGATGCGGCTTGCCGTAGGCCGAGGTTTCATAGTGCCGGTAGCCGGCCTGGGCGGTGCGCGCTTCGACCAGGTCCTGCATTTCGTAGGCGCTGTCGTCGTCGGGCAGGGCCGGGGGGAATTTGGCGAACAGCGTATTCGGCTCCAGCGTCAGATGGTAGAGCGACAGGTGCGTGGTGTTGAACGACAGCGCCGTTTCCAGGTCCTGCGCGCAATCCGCCAGGGTCTGGCCTGGCAGCGCGTACATCAGGTCGAGATTGACGTTGTCGAAATTGTCCAGCGCGATGCCGATCGCGGCGCGCGCTTCGTCGCCGCCGTGGATGCGGCCGAGCGCGGCGAGATGGCGGTCGTTGAAGCTCTGGATGCCGATCGACAGGCGGTTGATGCCGCTGGCCCGATAGCTGGCGAAACGCTCCGCCTCGAAGGTGCCGGGGTTGGCCTCCATGGTGATCTCGGCGTCGGCGTCGAGCGGCAAGAGCGCGCGAATGTCCGAGAGCAGCCGGTCCATGCCGGCGGCAGACAGCAGGCTGGGCGTGCCACCGCCGATAAAGACCGTGTGCACGGGGCGGCCCCATACCAGGGGCAGCGATTGCTCCAGGTCGGCGCGCAGCGCATCCAGGTAGGCATCTTCCGGAATGTCGTGGCTGTCCGCCGCGCCGGGCACCGCATGCGAGTTGAAGTCGCAGTACGGACACTTGCGCACGCACCAGGGGATATGCACATAGAGCGACAGCGGCGGCGAGGCGGGCAGGGAGATCTGGCCCGGCTGCAGCCACAGCGACTTGGTATCGGCAGGGGTGGTGCCGGTCGACGCGACGGGAACGATCGGGATCATGGGCAGCCGGGCGTGATGCCGTCCGCCTGCAGGCGTTCGGTCAGCGCCTTGAGCGCCAGCGCGCGATGGCTGATCGCATTCTTTTCCGCGGGGCTCAGTTCGGCCGCTGTCTTGCCCAGCTGGGGCAGCATGAAGTGCGGATCGTAGCCAAAGCCGGCGTTGCCGCGCGGTGCGTCGACCACCTCGCCGGACCATACGCCTTCGGCGATGACGGGGCGCGGATCCTCGGCATGGCGCACCAGCACCAGCACGCAGTAGTAGTAGGCACGGCGGTTCAGCTTGCCGGCGAGTTGCGAGATGAGGTGCGCATTGTTGGCGGCGTCGGATTTCGGCTTGCCTACCAGTTGCGCGTAACGCGCGGAGTAGACGCCCGGCGCGCCATCCAACGCGTCGACGCAGATGCCGGAATCGTCGGCCAGCGCGGGCAGGCTGGACAGGCGGCTGGCGTGGCGCGCTTTGGTAAGGGCGTTTTCGACGAAGGTGGCGAAGGGTTCCTCGGCCTCGTCGATGCCGAGTTGTCCCTGCGGTATCACCTCGAATCCGAGCGGCGCCAGCAGCGCGCCAAACTCGCCGAGCTTGCCGGGGTTGTTGGAGGCGAGGACCAGGCGTTGCATGGCGTTCACCGTATCAGGCCAGGCCGAGCGCACGGCGCTGGTGCGCCACCAGTTCAGCGATGCCCTGCTCGGCAATACGGGTCATCGCATCGAGGTCGGCGCGGCTGAACGGCACGCCTTCGGCCGTGCCTTGCACTTCGACGAAGCCGCCGCTGCCGGTCATCACCACGTTCATGTCGGTGTCGCAATTGCTGTCTTCGGCATAGTCCAGGTCGAGCACGGCCACGCCGTCCACCATGCCTACCGAGACGGCGGCGACGAAATCGCGGATCGGGCTGGTCTTGAGCTGGCCGTCCCGCAGCATCGCGGAAATGGCGTCATGGGCGGCCACGAAGGCGCCGGTGATGGCTGCGGTGCGGGTGCCGCCGTCGGCCTGCAGCACGTCGCAGTCCAGGTGGATGGTGTACTCGCCCAGCGCGGACAGGTCGAACACCGAGCGCATGGCGCGGCCGATCAGGCGCTGGATTTCCTGGGTGCGCCCGGTCTGCTTGCCGCGGGCGGCCTCACGGTCGGAGCGCGTATGGGTGGCGCGCGGCAGCATGCCGTACTCGGCSGTGACCCAGCCTTCGCCRCTGCCYTTCTTGTGCGGCGGCACCTTGGCCARCACGCTGGCSGTGCACAGCACCTTGGTATCGCCAAAGGCACTCAGGACGGAGCCTTCGGCGTGGCGGGTGTAGTGTCGGGTCAGGGTGATAGGGCGCAGCGCATCGGCTGCGCGTCCGCTCGGTCGCATGTGTGGGTTTTCTCGGGAATCGGTTCAGGACACGGATTTTAACGCCGCGGGGCTGCGCGTGCCCATCCGGCTTCGATTCGGCCCTCGGCGAACCGCAAATTCCCGCGCCATTGCGGCGCGGGCGGTACTTCCGTCCGGTATGGGCGGCAGGTTTCGCAGGCCGCCCGGAACGCTTAACGCATGAAGTTGCTCGTCTTGTCGATCGCTGCGCGGATCTCGGCGATGGAGCGTTCGATTTCCTCCTCTGACAGCAGGTCGGTGTCGCCGCCGTTGTTCTCGAGGATGGAGGTGGTAAAGGTGTTGAGCGGCAGGGTCTCGGTGGCGACCGAGTCCTCGTTGGAAAGGTGTGCGTCGAGTTCCCACATCATGGCGATCGCGGTGGTGTTGTCGGCGCCGTCGCCCGCATTGTGCAGCGCTTGTTCGATCAGGTCGGGGATGGCGTGCACCACCGACAGGTGGGTCACTTTGTCAACCAGGAGCTGTTCTTCAATGCTGCCCCAGAGCCCGTCCGAGCATAGCAGCGCGACGTCGCCGGGCTCCAGCCGCAGCGGGCCGCCGATRTCGATCAGCGGCAGGTTGGGGGAGCCGAGGCAGTTGTACAGCTTGTTGCGCTCGGGGTGGTTTGCCACCTGCATCGGCAGCACGCGTTCCTGCTGCAGCAGGTTTTCGATCTTGGAGTGGTCGCGCGTGCGGGTCAGCAGGGCGCCCTTGCGCACCAGGTACAGCCGTGAGTCGCCGGCGTGGGCCCAGTGGATCTGGCCATTCTGGACCAGGCAGCAGACCACGGTGGTGCGGGGGACATCGGCCAGCCGGTTGGCTTCGGCATAGCGGTGGATTTCCCGGTGGGCCAGCATGATGGTGTCCTGCAGGAAATCGGCAGGATTGCGGATCGAGGGCCGGGCCTGGGCCTGGAACTGGCGCGCCAGGGTCTGCAAGGCTTGCTGCGCGGCGACTTCGCCTAAAGCGTGGCCGCCCAGGCCATCGGCCAGGACCATCAACAGGGCATCCCGCGTGAAGCAATAGCCCATGCGGTCCTGGTTGATGCGGCGGCCGCCTTTTCTGCTTTCCTGATAGACGGAGAATCGCATGGTGGCTGTAGGGAAATCAGTTTTCGGGAGACGGCGGCGCCGCTTTTGTGCCCGATCGGCGCTGGGTGTGGCAGGGCAGCGGGGCGACGGCTCCCATGATGGTAGGGGATGGCGGAGCAGGCCGGAGCGCAGAGCACGCGTCAGACGCGGGTAGATGTATCGTGTGCATCATTCGGCGCCTGTGCCGGCCTCTTTGGCATGGATGCCCGCGGCGGGTTCTTCGCGCTTGCGCAGCAGGGTGAGGAACCGGCTGGCAAGGGGACGCTCGGCGGCCGCGGAGGTGGCCGGTGCGGCCGCCTGTTCGCCCAGCGCATTGGTCTGTTCGCGCAACTCCTTCTGCAGCCGGAACACGCTCTGCGGCCGTTCGGATGGCGTCAGGCGCAGGCACCATTCGACCAGGTCCACCAGGCCATTGGTGTAGCTGGTGCGCAGCCGGGTGATGGAGTCCGCCATGCGATCATCTTTTTCGCGCTGGTTCGCCTCCTGCGGCGGCATGCCGGCCATGCAGGCATAGAGCGTGGCCCCGAGGCTGTAGATGTCGGTCCACGGCCCCAGTTCGGAATGCTTGCCGTAGAGTTCGGGCGCGGCAAAGCCTGGCGTGTACATGGGCTGGAAGCGCGACGCTTCCATCGTCAGGATCTGGCGCGCAGCGCCGAAATCCAGCAGGATGGGCGACTCGTCCTCGCGCAGATAGATGTTGCCGGGCTTGATATCGAGGTGCAGCAGCTTGTGGATATGCACTTCGCGCAGACCGCTCATCAGGTCGTGGAAGACCTTGCGGATGAAGTGTTCGCGCAATACCTTGGCGCGGCCTTGCTGGCGGGCGTGCAGGATGTGTTCCTGCAGCGTCTTGCCCAGCTCGTAGTTCATCACCATGTAGACGGTGGAATTCTCGCGGAAGAAATTCACCACGCGCACCACGCTGGGATGGGAAATGCGGGCCAGCGAGCGGCCTTCCTCGAAGAAATACTTGAGCCCCAGGCGGAATGAAGCGGCGCTTTCTTCCGGCACCACGGGGATCAGTTCGCCGGGTTTGCGGCGAGCCAGGGACGACGGGAGGTACTCCTTGATCGCAACGGGAGAGCCGGTCTCGTCGGTGGCAAGGTAGACGAAACTGAACCCCCCGCTGGCCAACTTCTTTACAATACGGTAGTTGGACAGCAGCGTGCCGATGGGCAGCGGTGCGCTCTTCGGAGGTGATGCGCCCTTGGACTCTGTCATAGGATTCGGGACCTTGATTGCCTCCGGATTGTCCTGACTAATCGATGACTTGTAAAGAACACAATAGCGGCCATTTTTGGCTCTCTTTTCGGCGTTCGGCCGGCGCGGATGCGGGGCTGCCAGCTCCCCGCGCCGTCTGAACGCATGCGGCCGGATGGCCATTTCGCGAGACTACTCAATGATTCACAGCATGACCGGCTACGGCCTGGCGACCCGCCAGGCGCCGCTGACCGACGCGCATGGCGTGCCCACCGGCAGGACGGCTTCCGTCTCGGTGGAGTTCCGCACCGTCAACTCGCGCTTCCTCGACCTGTTTTTCCGGGCTCCCGAAGAGTGCCGCGCCTTCGAGCCGGCCCTGCGGGAAATGCTCATGGCGAAGCTGTCGCGCGGCAAGCTGGAGTGCCGCATCAACCTGCAGCGCGCCGATGCCGGTGCCGGTGGCACCACGCTGGCGCTCAACGACGCCCTGCTGGCGCAGATCCGCTCGATCGAAACCACCGTGGCCGCCACCTTTTCCGAGGCTGGCTCGCTGCGCATGGGCGAGATCCTGCGCTGGCCGGGCGTGCTGGTCGAGCCCGAACTGTCGCAGGACGCGTTGCGCGAGGCGGTGACGGGCGCGGCCAAGGAAGCGCTGGCCCAGTTGCTCGAAGCGCGCCGCCGCGAAGGCGATGCGCTCAAGGCCACGCTGGACGAACGGATCGAGGCCATGCTGGCCATCGTCGCGCGCCTGACGCCGACGATCCCGCAGCTGATCGCCTGCCAACAGGAAAAGCTGACTGAGCGCCTGCAGGAGGCGTTCAACCTGGTGGCATCGAACGGCATGCCATCGATGAGCCGCGATGAAATCGGCGAGCGCATCCGCCAGGAAGCCACGGTCTACGGCATCCGCATCGACATCGCCGAAGAGCTGTCGCGCCTGCAGGCGCACCTGAACGAAACCCGCCATATCCGTTCATGGTGGTGGCGCCCTCCGGTGCCGGCAAGTCCACGCTGGTCAACGCGCTGCTGGCGCAGGACCAGGCCATCCGCCTGTCTATCTCGCACACCACGCGCGCGCCACGGCCGGGCGAGCAGGATGGCCGCGAATACCACTTCACCACGGTGGACGCCTTCCGCGCCGCGCGCGATCGCGGCGAATTTCTCGAGTGGGCCGAGGTGCACGGCAATTACTACGCCACTTCCCGGGTCTGGATCGAGCAGCAGATGGCCCAGGGCAACGATGTGCTGCTGGAAATCGACTGGCAGGGCGCGCAGCAGGTGCACCAGCGCTTTTCCAACGCCATGGAGATCTTCATCCTGCCGCCGTCGCTGCAAGCGCTGGAAGAGCGCCTGAACAAGCGCGGCCAGGACGAGCCCAACGTGATCACGCGCCGCCTGCTGGCGGCCGGCAGCGAAATGGCCCACGCTTCCGAGTCGGACTATGTCATCATCAACGAGGTTTTCGAGCAGGCGCTCGAACAACTGCGCAGCGTGATACGTGCTACCCGTCTGCGTTTTTCGTCGCAAAAGGCGCGTCACGCCGACCTCTTCATCGAGCTCGGTATTCACTGATCCGGAGCGCGGCGGGAACGTTTCTTGCCGCGTGCTGTAAAATAGCCGGCATCGCATAAGGTTTTGTCCCGAGGTGGATTTGATATGGCGCGTATTACCGTCGAAGATTGTCTGAAACACATCCCGAATCGTTTCGAGCTCGCGCTCGCGGCGACCTACCGGGCCCGTCAGCTGGTGCAGGGTCACACCCCCAAGGTCGAGGCCAAGGACAAGCCCACCGTGGTGGCGCTGCGCGAGATCGCTTCGGGCCAGGTCGGCATCGAGATGCTCAAGAAGGTACCGACCTGATTTTCGGGCGGCGGTGGCCAGTCCTCGCAACGCGTACCTTTGCATTGAGACTCTGCTAACGTACCGGTTCGCGTACTTGCTTAACCAGCCAGATTTCGGAAAGCCGCCCACATGTCTTCCTCCCAGCCTTCCTCTCCTGTCGCGACGGCCAGCCCCACGGCGACGCCGGCGCGCCCGCGCGGAGAAGCGCCTGGTGACGCGGGGGGCGAAGCAGTGCCTCCCGTTCAGCGCAAGCGCGCCGGGCCCGGTCAGTCGACCGTGACGGCGCGTACGGGCGCTCCCAATCTTCCCGATCCGCTCGGCAACGATGTTGTCGGGGAACGTGCCGTCGCGCCCGCGATGGGCGCGGGCAAGGGCAGGGCCGTGCAGGCCGCCGCCGAAAGTGAGCTGAGCGGAGCCCCGGTGGCAGCCGGCCCGGGCGACGCGCTGTTTATCGACGCTGTGCTGGCGCAGTCCTACCGTCACTTCTTCGGGCCGACCTCGCAGCCGGCGGTGCCGCCGCGCCAGCAGGTGATCTCGATCACCAGGCTGATGGAAAAGCTGGCCTACCTCAAGCCGGCCGACCAGGCGCACGTGCGCGAGGCCTTCCAGTTCTCGGACGAGGCCCACCTCGGTCAGTACCGCCAGAGCGGCGAGCCTTACATCACGCATCCGGTAGCGGTGGCGGAACTGTGCGCCGACTGGAAGCTCGATGTGCAATCCATCATGGCGGCGCTGCTGCACGACGTGATGGAAGACCAGGGCATCACCAAGAGCGAGCTGGCGGAAAAATTCGGTCCCAAGGTGTCGGAGCTGGTCGATGGCCTGACCAAGCTGGACAAGCTCGAATTCCAGAGCCGCGAGCAGGCGCAGGCGGAGAGTTTCCGCAAGATGCTGCTGGCGATGGCGCGCGACGTGCGGGTGATCCTGGTCAAGCTGGCCGACCGCACCCACAACATGCGCACGCTCGATTTCGTGCCGCCGGAAAAGCGGCGCCGGATCGCGCTCGAAACGATGGAGATCTACGCGCCGATCGCTCATCGGCTCGGTCTCAACACCACCTACCGCGAACTGCAGGAACTGTCCTTCAAGGTCGGCTCGCCGTTCCGCTACGCCACGCTGGAAAAAGCGGTCAAGGCCGCCCGGGGCAACCGGCGCGAGGTGGTCAGGCGCATCCTCGAGACCGCGCAGAAGGCGCTGGGGGATGCCGGCATCGTGGCCGAGCTGTCGGGGCGTGAGAAGACGCTSTACAGCATCTAYCGCAAGATGCACGACAAGCAGCTGTCGTTCTCGCAGGTGCTCGACGTATACGGGTTCCGCGTCGTGGTGGAAACCCAGATGCACTGCTATATGGCGATGGGYGCGCTGCACGGGCTGTACAAGCCCATGCCCGGCAAGTTCAAGGACTACATCGCCATTCCGAAGATCAACGGCTACCAGTCCTTGCACACCACGCTGGTGGGCCCGTTCGGCACGCCGGTGGAATTCCAGATCCGCACCCGCGACATGCACCAGATCGCGGAAGCCGGCGTGGCCGCGCACTGGATGTACAAGCACCAGGCCGACCAGGCCAACGATATCCAGCAGCAGGCCCACCAGTGGCTGCAGTCGCTGCTCGATATCCAGAGCCAGACCGGCGATTCGCAGGAATTCCTYGAACACGTCAAGATCGACCTGTTCCCGGATGCGGTCTACGTGTTCACGCCCAAGGGGCATATCCGCGCGCTGCCGCGCGGCGCCACCGCACTCGATTTCGCATATGCCGTGCACAGCGATCTCGGCAACCAGTGCGTGGCGGTCAAGATCAACAACGAGCTGCTGCCGCTGCGCACCGAGCTCAAGAGCGGCGACATCGTCGAGGTGGTGACGGCGCCGTACTCCAAGCCGAATCCGGCCTGGCTGGCCTTTGTGCGCACCGGCAAGGCGCGCGCGGCCATCCGCCACTATCTCAAGACCACGCGGCTCGACGAAGCCATCCAGCTTGGCGAGCGCCTGCTGGAGCAGTCGGCGCGCCAGCTCGGGATCGAGCTGAAGGCACTGCCGCAGTCGGTGTGGGATCGCATGGTGCAGTGGACCGGCAACAAGCACAAGGAAGACATCTTCGCCGACCTGGCACTGGGGCGGCGCGTGCCCGCCGTGGTGGCCAAGCGCATGGAGATCCTGCTGCAAGAGTTGTCCGGCGACGTCGACAGCGCGCTGCTGGCGGCCGTGCAGACCTTCGCCGGCGAAGAAGCGCCAGCGGTGCCGATCACCGGCGACGAAGGCATGTCGATCATCTTCTCGGCATGCTGCCGTCCGATTCCCGGCGATTCCATCGTCGGCTACCTGGGCAAGGGCGAGGGTTTGCAGATCCACGTGCAGGACTGCAAGGTGGCCAAGCGCCTGCACAGCAAGGATCCTGAGCACTGGATCGACGTGATGTGGGCGCGCAAGACCACGCGCGCCTTCGATGTGTCGATTAAGGTGATGGTGCGCAACGTCAAGGGTATCGTCGCCCGCGTCGCGGCCGACCTGACCTCGGCCGACGCTAACGTCGCGCACGTGTCGATGGAGCAGCAGGAGGGTGGCCAGCAGGAGGCCACCTACATGCAGTTCATCATCCAGGTGCAGAACCGCCTGCACCTCGCCAATGTGATGCGGGCGCTCAGGCGCAACCCCGACGTCATCCGCATCTTCCGCGACCGCAACGACGGCTGACCGTCGGCCGGCGTGTCCGGCTCAGTGCTCTCCCGTTTGCGCGGCGGTGCTCTGCTCCGCCTGCTTTTCGGGATAGCGAACCTCCAGGATATCGATCTGCTCGACCCCGGCCGGCGTGCGCAGCGGCACGGTATCGCCTTCGCGCGCCTTGAGCAGCGCGCGTGCGATCGGCGAAATCCAGCTCACATGGTTGCTGTCCAGGTCGACCTCGTCGGTGCCGACGATCGTGACAGTGGTTTCCTCGCCAGTCTGGCTGGCGTAGGTGACGGTGGCGCCGAAAAAGATCTGGTCGTTGTCGCCCTGCAGGGAAGGGTCCACCACCTCGGCTTTTTCCAGGCGCTTGGTCAGGAAGCGGATGCGTCGATCGATCTCGCGCAGGCGCTTCTTGCCGTAGTGATAGTCGCCGTTCTCGGAGCGGTCGCCGTTGGACGCCGCCCACGAAACGATCTGGACCACCTCCGGGCGTGCCACGTCGATCAGATGCATCAGTTCATCGCGCAAGCGTTGGTAGCCTTGGGCGGAGATATAGTTCTTGGTGCCAGGCGGCAGCGGGGTGGCGCCTTCGGGAAGGTCGTCATCCTCGTCGCCGGAAGACTCTTTGACAAATGCCTTGTTCATGGTTGGAATCACATCTGCGGGGCTGTCATTATAGGAAGGCGCGCGCGGTCAGAAGAAAAAGCAAAAAAATGTGCGTAGGGGGTTCACAAACGCTGAAAGTTCGCTATAATCTCTTTTCTCGAGTGCGGCTGTAGCTCAGTTGGATAGAGTACTTGGCTACGAACCAAGGGGTCGTGGGTTCGAATCCTGCCAGCCGCACCACCGATTAAAAGGGCTTCCAGAAATGGAAGCCCTTTTTCATTTCCGGATCCCGTTCATTCTACGGCGTTCTGCCCGTGCCCACGACGTGTGCGCATGACKGGCGTGCGAGCGATTGAGATTCTTCTCATCGTGTACGGCTCTTCCCGCCGCTAGTCTTTGTTCCGGCGCGCATCACATGCGCTTCTGTAGCCGGATCGCTCTGGTGCTGGTTGTTCCCGATCTGCCATGCCGAGCGATCGCACTCTCCCTTGGGGAATCCTGCGATGCGACCTCTGCCATGGTTTGTCTCCGCTGTGCTGCTCGCCCTGCTGGCCGATGCGGCGCGCCGCCGGCGCTTACCGCCGGTATCGTTGCCGCCTGATGCGCGCGGCAAGCTGGACTTGCGCGGCGGCACTTGCGCCGTGGTGCTCGATGGTAGCGCGATGCCCACCTCCGGTGGCCGCGAGCGCTGCCTGCTGGTGAGTCTTTTGCATGACGAGCGCTTCACCCTGAATGCCCGCACACTGGCTACCGGCGCCGATGCGCGCACGCAGGCGGACTTGCTGGCGAACGCCTGGCATATCCATACGGCCGGCGAAGCGCGAGGCACGCTGGCGTGGTTGCTGGAGGAGGGGCATCGCGCACTGTACCCTCAGGTTTGCCGGATCCTGTTTGCGGTGCCGCGTGCGGCCCGCGAGCGCGAGATCGTGCTGCTCGATGAATTGTTTGATCCGGTGCGCCTCGCGCTCTGCGTTGACAACCTCGAGCGCGCCATGCCGGACCTCAGGGCGAGCCGCGTGGTTGGTTCGCGGGTCGATCTCGCGCGTGGCGTGCTGGCCTGGGACATGAGCCGCGCGATCCATGTCGCGCGGGCGGCCTACGATTGCGGCATGCAGACCGAGGCGCAGGCCTGGGCGGTGATCGAGCGCGCGGCGTCCCAGGTCTTCGCGCAGCTTGAGTCCTGGGAGGAGGTTGCGGTGAGCTATCTGCTGGGCCGCGCGATGTGGGGCGGACCCGGCGCCGGCCTCTTGCGGCAGTTGTCGTTCGCTCGTCTTTGTCTTGAGGACTCGGCCAGTCCCTGGCGCGCTGCGCCTTATCGTGCTGCGGCCTGTGGCGCGTAGGCGCATGCCGTCTTGCGAGCCGCGTGCCGGCGGGCTAGGCTGGTTCAGGTGTGCGCATGACTCCTCGAGTCGTGCTTGCCGTGGACAACCCAGGAGATCTCATGAGCAACGCGGACTGGCGGGTGGAGGCTTATCGGGGCATGGACGTCTATGTCCTGGTTTCATCGCCGCGGGCGGGTGGCGTCGCGGCGCTGGGCGAAGTTGCTCAGTGGGGATACGAAGTCCGGGTCTGCCAGGAGGGTGCGGACCCGTCCGACGCCGGCGATACGGAGCGCTTGTCGAGCGGTGCCGCGCATTTTGCTACCCGGCACGCTGCCGAAGTGGCGGCCTTTGGCGCGGCCTACCAACTCGTCGACAAACTGGTGGGGCCCAGGGGGGATTAGCCGCCCGTCCGTTTGTCGCGGGCTTGCTGCAGGCGGAAATACGGCTCGCGGCGCTCCGTCGGGGGTTGGGGGAGTGCGTACAGCACATGCTGCCTGCCGCCCTTCGGGATGCCCTCGGGTAGCTATTGCGAAATGCGCAACATCGCATATCATGCCGTGATATGCATTCTTTATTCGTCTTTGATCGCGATCACGGCGACGATTGTCCTCCCGGCCTATCCTGGTGCTGAAGCGCGCAGCCTGTCAGGCGCGCAAGCAGCAAGGGGGTACATCATGTTGGAGTTCAATGGCTACAAGATCGTTTACGAGGTCCTGTCCCTGCCCAGGGGTAAATGGGCAATCGTTGTCGAGGTCATTCGCAAGAAGGATGGCGAGATCATTGAGAAGCGCCACAACCCGTTTCCGCACCAGTCCTTCGATACCAAGCTCGAAGCGCTGGACCAGGTCAACCGGTACCTGAAGAGCACGCTGGAGTCCGAGGATGAGGAGCCGCGTGCGGCGCGGCGCGCCTGATGGGAGCGCATGGACCTGCGATCCGGGATGCGGTGTGCCTGCGCTGCGGCGCAGGCCATCCAACGCGGAGAGGGAGGGCTAGAGTGCCTGGAAGCGGTTTTTTCACGATGACGTCACAAAGCGATTGCAATGCGCGGCGCGATCCACCATAATCCGGCCTCTCGGACGCGGGGTGGAGCAGTTGGCAGCTCGTCGGGCTCATAACCCGAAGGTCGCAGGTTCAAGTCCTGCCCCCGCAACCAAAGATCTTTTCCGGTCTTGCCTCTCGGCCGTCCTGGCCAAGCTCTGTAAATTCCTACGATCGAAATCCGCATTGCCCGGGGCTGTTTGCGCCGAACCGCGCTGGTCGCACCATCGCACTGCAGACGCAGTTCGCTAATGCGCTCTCAATGCCGCCCACGACCACCTCCGCTCCGGCCGCTGCCGCGTTGCCCGGAGGTTCCCCAGCCGCCATGTCCTCCCCAACTGCCATGGGCACCCCAGCCGCCGTGGTAATAGGGTCGTCCCATGCCGGAACGATAGGGATAGCCATACGGATAGCCGCCGTAGTATCGCCAGCCTCCGCGGTAGACCGGGCCTCGATAGCCGTAGCCGCCGTAGCCGTAATAGAAGGAGGCGCCGTAGGACCCGCTATAGAGCGGCAGCGGATAGCCGTAGTTGTAGCCGTATCCATAGCCGTACGCGCCAGCCGGATAGACCACGCCGCCATCATAGAACCCATAGGGATCGTAAGGGTTGTAGGAAGCGTAGCCGGCGTCATAGGGGTAGCCCACGCATGCGCCAACCGACAGCAGTGAGACTGTGAACAGCAGCCGAAGCATGGCGCGGGGCATGATGCGTTGAGTCCGGCAATGGATCGCATCCGGCGGTTGCCGGACGATACCAATTAGAGATCGCGATCCGCCGGGAGGTTCATTACCCCGCGAGCGCGCACGCGGGCCGCCGCCCGCTTGAATCTCAGGCTGGCGTCCGGGCCAGTTCGGCGGCGCGTGCAAAGGTGTCGCGCACCTGCGGCTGACCCTCGCGGGCCGCGGACTCGGCGCGCGCGGTCAGCCGCTCGATCAGCACACTCAGGTTATTGCCCGCGGGCGTGGCCTTGCTGGCGCCGCACTGGTCGACGGCCTCGCGCACGATCTGGCTGAGTTCCTGGCCGACATCGGCACCATCGAAGGCACTGATCGACAGGGCGGAAATCTGCTCAAGGTAAAGATTGACCAACGCTTCGTCATGTAYCGGTTCGGGCATTTCCGTCTCCTGGGCAGAGTGGCTGGGTGCATTTCATTGTAGTGGGCGGCATGCGCGGCGGCTGTCGGCACGCGGCTGACAGTACCGGTTTCCTGCACGCCGGTTGACTTGCGTCAGGTCAAGTCATCGGCAAATGGTAATGATTCCTATTTGTGTGGCGAGTCGCTTTCTCTTACAATCGGCGCTCCCCGGAGCGCCATCAGGCTGCTGGCTCAACTGGCCTGCAGGTGCCGCCCGCTAACCGTCTCGCCGAGGTAATCGAAATCATGATGCTGCAAATCCCCGATGTGCTGACACAGGCTCAGGTAGCCCAATGCCGCGCGTGGATGGACGCGGCGGAATGGACCGACGGCAACGCCACTTCCGGCCATCAATCGGCGCTGGCGAAGCGCAACCTGCAGTTGCCGGAAGGCTCGCCCGTGGCGCGCCAGGTCGGCGACCTGATCCAGGATGCGCTGGGGGCCAACCCGCTGTTCATTTCGGCCGCGCTGCCGCTCAAGGTCTACCCGCCCTTGTTCAATCGCTACGAGGGTGGGCATGCATTCGATAATCACATCGACAACGCCATCCGCCACCTGCGCGGCACCAGCTTCCGCATTCGCAGCGACCTGTCGGCCACGCTGTTCCTGACGGCGCCGGAGGATTACGACGGCGGTGAACTGGTGGTGGAGGACACCTACGGCCAACAGCGCGTAAAGCTGCCGGCGGGACATATGGTGCTGTATCCCGCCACCAGCCTGCATCACGTCAGCCCGGTCACGCGCGGCGCGCGCGTGTCGTCATTTTTCTGGATTCAGAGTATGGTGCGCGACGAAGGCCAGCGTTCGGTCCTGTTTGATCTCGATACGCAGATCCAGCGGGTAGGCCAGGCGCTTGGACAAAAAGAGCCGGCCGTGGTGGGGCTTACCGGTGTCTATCACAACCTGCTGCGGCGCTGGGCCGACGCCTGAGGGCGGCGCAGCGATCCGCTGCGAGGCGGGATCAGGCGGTTGCCGCAATGGCGGCTGGCAGTGAGGGGAACGGGAGGGAGATGGGGGAAGCGAGGCGTCATGAACCGCTGGGGCCGGCGCCTCTCGTCACCGGCCTCGATCGGCCGGCGCGTGATGGTGTAACGAGGGTGCAGCGCCTCTAATGACGATCGCGATCCCAGTGTTGCCGGGGCAAGGGAACGGCGACGCGTCGTCGCGCGGGTTTGAGCGCGCGCTGCATGGGCCAGAAAACGTACGTGGTATGCGGGTCCATCGGCTTGCCAAAATAGGACACCCACACCTGCACGCCCTGTTCGGTTTCGGCAACGATTGCGGCCACTGCGCGGGCCGCGACTGCGGGAGACTTGAGCAAGGTGGCCAGCGCTTCCACGCCTTGGACCACGTGGTGCTTGACACCACCGAACCATGCGTACTGACGCATGGCCGACAACAAACGCTTGGTCATGAACGCTACTGTTTAGTTAGTGATGGGAATGAGACCGGAGCTTACACGCTTTGTTCAGTCTTAAATGATGCGTCCTATCTATCGATTACCCTGAGTCATCGGATCTGGCAACCCGGATCTGGCAAGCGCGCGCGGCGTATCGTATCTGTTGTTGTTCGCTTGAGGTCGATCGTCCGCCGCATTGACAACGCGATGGACGAGGGTTAGCGTCATCGTCAGGAACATCCGATCCGGTGGGAGCTTGCCGATGACCGAAGACATGCTCATGCAACTGATGGTCGAAGTCGAGAAGGAGGACCCGATCGACTATGCCGACCTGCCCTTCGACGATGCGACGTTGCGCGCGTTGGTGTGCCATCTGGTAGCGCAGCGTTCCAGCGCGATGGAATCGGCGGGCATGCCGGTGGATGCGCTGCTGGCCACCATGTGGGCCTCCACCGCCAAGCTGGTGCTGGAGAATATGGTGCTCAACGCGCGGCTGCTGACGCTGCAGGGCTTGCCGGATGACGCCAATGCGCTGATCGAGCGCATCGCCCGGCAATCGCGCGGCACGCCTTGAACCGGACCGGCCGGTTTCCCCATCCGTCTCATGTGACGAATTGGTGTGTGGTGCATCAATCTCATTGAGCGCGGCGCCCGCCATTTCGATAAACTACGGGTTTTCGCCCCCCGACACCGTCCTGTTGCCGCGTATGCAACTGCGCGGTGCTGTTGACATGGAATGGAGGATTTCGGGTGATCAAGTGGATAATCGTCGCGACGTACCTGKGAGCGATCCTGTACGTGCATTTTCGCGGCAAGGTGAGGCTGCGCATCTGGCGCCAGTTGCTGGATCATTCGGCACTGGTGGCGCCGGTCAACTGCTTCATGTATGTTTTTTYGGGCGTGCCGCGCACGCCCTACATCCCCGTCGAGCGCTTTCCGGAACTCGAGAAGATCCGTGCCGCGTGGCCGGAGATCCGCGATGAGGGCCTGGCCCTGGCCGCCATGCGCAAGATCAAGGCCGCCGACAAGAACGATGACGCGGGTTTCAACTCGTTTTTCAAATACGGCTGGAAGCGTTTCTACCTGAAGTGGTATGAAGCCCGCCATCCTTCGGCCGAGGTTCTGTGCCCGCGCACTGTCGAGCTGCTGCGTGGCCTGCCGAGCGTGAAGGCGGCGATGTTTGCCGAACTGCCCCCCGGCGGCAAGCTGAACCCGCACCGCGATCCGTTCGCGGGTTCGCTGCGTTACCACCTGGGTCTGGCCACGCCTAACGACGACCGCTGCTTTATCGAGGTCGATGGCGAGCGCCATAGCTGGCGCGACGGGGAAGGCGTGGTGTTCGACGAGACCTACCTGCACTGGGCGGAGAACAAGAGCGACAGCAACCGGCTGATCCTGTTCTGCGATATCGAGCGTCCGATGCGCTTCGGCTGGGCCGGCAAGGTCAACCGCTGGCTGGGCCGCAAGGTCATGACCGCGGCGAGTTCGCCCAACGAGGAATCCGACCAGACCGGCGTGATCAATCGCCTGTTCCGTGTTGTCTGGCTGGGCGGGCAGTATCGCCGCCGCTTCAAGGCATGGAGCCGGCCGGCGTACTACGTGGTGAAGTTCGGCCTGATCGCCGCGGGCGTGGCATTGATCGTGTACCTGTAACGCGAGCTTCAAACGCAGCGCGGTCCCTGGCGGACCGCGGCGCGCAAAAACAGAAAGGGCCGGCTGATGCCGGCCCTTTCTGTTTGCGGTGCGCTATCGGCGGCGGCGTTCGCGCTCGTCGTCGAGCGCTTCGTAATGGGCGCGCTTGGCCTGGTACATGCGCGAGTCGGCCAGCTTGACGGTGTCGCTCAGGCGATCGCCGGCACTGCAGCTTGCCGTGCCGATCGACAGGCTGAGCGCGGTGCCCGGATAGAACTGGTTGTTGAGCTCGACCACCTGATGGATCTGCTCGACCACCGTGGCCGCGCCGCGTTCGTCGCGCGCCGGCAGCAAAATCATGAATTCATCGCCTCCCACCCGGGCCACGCAAGCCTGCTCGCCAACGGCCTTCTTCAGCGCCTCGCCGGTACGGCGCAGCAAGGCATCTCCGTCGCCGTGGCCGAGCTGGTCGTTGACCTGCTTCAGCCCGTTGAGGTCCACCGCGATCACGCTGACCGGCCACGGGCCCTTGCGGCCCAGGCGCGCGAGTTCGTCTTCGTAGTACGCGCGGTTGTAGAGCTTGGTCAGCACGTCGTGCTTGCCCAGGAACTCAACATAGGCCTCGGCCTTCTTGCGCGCGGTGATATCGGTCAGGGAGACCAGCACCTGGTTCCAGTCCGCCTCGTGGCCGGGAAAGACCGACCACTGCATGAACACATCCACCGGCCGGCCATCCAGCGCGTAGTTGACCACCTCGCGCTGCTGCCAGAGCTTTTCGTTCCAGAGGTCGATCAGCTGCTCGGCGAACTGGATGCGCATATTGTCGCGGAACACATCGCCCAGGCGTGACAGCAGTTCCCGCTTGGACGACGCGCTGAACATCAGCAGGGTTTGCTGGTTGACGTCGAGTACGCGGATCTCCTGCATGCAGCGCGAAATAAAATCCGGGTGCACGTTGAGGAAAGTGCGGAAATCCGTGATGCCCGCGCCGCGCACTTCGTCCAGCAGCAGCTTGACCGCGCTGAAATCCTCGACCCATAGCGAGACCGGCGAATGCTCGAACAAGCCCATCGCGTATTGCTCGCTGCGGCGCAGCTCGTGCTCGGTGGCGACGCGCGCGGTGATGTCCTCGATCGACAGCAGCACGCGTTCCCAGGTCGCCTCGTGGCCGGGCATGACCGTTGCCTCCAGCCGGATGTCCAGCCGCTTGCCTTCCAGCGTGTAGTTGACGGTCTGGCTGGAAAAACGCAACCCGCCGTCCCATAGCTGGGCGAGCTCCTCGACGTGCTGGTCGAACATATCGTCGCGAAAGACGGTATCTAGATTGCTGACGAGATCGGAAAGGTCCGAGGCGCGAAAGAGGTCGAGTGTGCGCTGGTTCACATCCAGCACCCGGATTCGTGCCGAACAACGGGCGACTTCCTGCGGGTGGGTGCGCAGGTAGCTGCGCAGGTCGCTGACGCCCTGCGCGCGCAGGACCTGGAAGTACTCGCGCACCGCGCTGAAGTCTTCAAGCCACAGCGAGACCGGCGCGAGCTGGAACATGGTTTTGTATTCGGCGTCGATACGCGACGTCTCAGTCGTGGCTACCAATCTCTTTTCTCCCTTTCCCGATAAGCGCGCCAGCCGGGCCGGAGCGCAGGCGGCACGGCTGATCGGGCCATCCAGAATCTGCCGGGAAGGCTGCCGCCATGCTCGCTACGGGCGATAGCATATGGCAGCAGAGGAAGAAATGGGTGGTGTGTGGTGTAAAAACACGCCTGGCGGGTTGCCGCAGGCGCTGGCCCGCCGCTCAGGCCTGGCGGGAAAGCTCGGCAATGCGCGCGGGCGCGTGCCCGTGCGGCGATTTTTCTTGCTCGGCAATCAGTTGCAGCGTGGCCGCCTGCAGCAGCGAGCCGGCGGTCAGATGGGCGGCCAGCGTGCGYAGCTCGTCGAGCTTGCCGCCGGCTGCGGTTTGGGCGTAAGTCATGTCGGTGACTGTCTGGACAGGAACATGGCGGATGGTATCGGCAAGCAAGCCATGTTCGCTTTGTCCTTGATCATGCTTCGTGTGTCCGGCGCCGTCCTTGGCGTCATGGCCAGCCTTGGTCTCGCGGATGTCCGCGCGCGGCGCCAGGCGATGCGCCTGGTCGGCGCGGCGAGCCGTGCAAAGGCGCAAGGCGGAACCCACGGTCTCGACGGCAAGGGGGAGGGAGGGGTGCGGCATCTGGTTCTCCTTGTGAGCGTGGGCTGCCGGTTTCGGCAATGTTCGCAAGGATGCCGGCAGCCCCCGAGGGTGCCTAGGGGGCTGCGATGAACGGCGCGATGGGAGGAGTGAATGGTGGCGCCGGGCGACGGATGCTGCGCTCCAGGCCGCGTTGCCCGGCGCCGGCCGTGGCTGGCGGCCCTCAGCCGCCGCGCCTGGCTCCCGCGCCGCCCTGTGGCCCTGGCTTGTCGGCCACGCGCGCCACCACGCCTGCAAGCGTGCGCAGCGCGCGCTCGATGGCAGGCGAGTACGGCGTGCCGCAATTGAGCCGCAGGAAATGGTCGAAACGGTTGGAGTTGGAGAACATCACGCCGGGGACCACGCGGATGCCGGCCTCCATGGCCTTGTCGAACACCGTCTCGGACGATACCGATCCCGGCAACTCCACCCACAGGTGCAGGCCGCCGTTCGGGTTGGAGGCGCGCGTGCCCGCGGGGAACTCGGCTGCAATCGCTTGCGCCACCTGCCCGCGCTGGCTGCGCAGTTGCTCGCGCAGGCGCCGCAGGTGACGCTCGAAGGCGCCCGACCCCATGTACTCGGCGGCAGCGATCTGCGCCAGCAGTTCGTTGGGCCGCGACTGGCTGTACTTGAGCATCTCCACGCGCGCCTGCCATCTGCCCGCGGCAATCCAGCCCAGCCGCATGCCAGGGGCCAGTATCTTGTGCAACGAGGCGCAATGGATCACGCCGCCGCCGCGGTCCCAGGCCTTGAGCGCGGCCAGTGGCGCGTCGCTGTCCGCCAGCGCGGAGAAGCAGTCGTCCTCGATCAGCGCGATGGCGCGCTGCTCGCACCATGCCACCAGTTGCGCCTTGTTGGCGTCCGGCATGATGCTGCCCAGCGGATTCTGCAGGTTCGGCACCACCACCACGGCGCGGATGTTGTCGTAGGTTTGTGCCGCCAGTTCCAGCGCTTCGAGCGAGATGCCGGTCTGCGGGCTGCTGGGAATCTCCAGCGCCCGCATGCCCAGGCTTTCCAGTATCTGCAGCAGGCCGTAGTAGGTGGGCGACTCCACGGCAATCACGTCGCCCGGGCGCGCCACCGCGCGCAGGGCAAGGTTGAGGGCTTCCGTGCAGCCATGGGTGACCATGATGTCTTCGGGCGCCACGGTGATGCGCGAAAGCAGTGCGTGCCGCGCCAGCACGGCGCGAAAAGCCGGGTGCCCTTCGGCGTCGGCGGCGCTGCCGAACAGATACGGGTGGCGCCGCAGCGCGCGCGCCGCGGCATTGCGCAGGGCCTCCGCCGGGTAGAGTGCCGGCGCGCCGCAGGCGCCGGCGAAGCTCACCTCGACCGGAAGCTGGCGTCCGCGTGCGGTGATGGCGGAAATGCGCTCATGGATGCCGACGTACTGCGCGGGGTCCGGCAGCGTGGCGGCGGGTTCCTCGATCGGTGCCAGCGGCTTGTGGCGGGTATGCCGCACGAAATAGCCCGAGCGCGGCCTGGCTTCGAGCAGGCCATCGCTCTCCATCTGCCGGCAGGCTTGCAGTGCGGTGGACAAACTCACGCCATGCAGCTCCATCAGGGTGCGCACGGAGGGGATGCGATCTCCCGGCTTCAGTGCGCCGGTTTCGATGGCATGCAGGTAGTGCTGGGCGAGCTGGCGATAGAGCGGGGCGGATTCCATGCGGCATGGTGGCGCGGCGGGAGCCGGCACAACAGATACAGATGTATGGCTTCTGTATCGTAACAGATGGGTTGAGGCGCCTCTGTTATGGTTCACAAGCCGCTGGCGTGTGCCTGTTTTGGTCCGGTACTGCCCGGTAGTCTGGAACCCTGTCAAAGCCAGGGAACAGGCATCATGCAAAGCTATCGTTCAGAACCAATCATCGTCGCTGTCGAGCCGGTGCAGGTTGCCCACGCCACGCCGGCGGCGAGCGTGCCGCAAGCGCAGACGCTCGACCTCGAAACCAGCCGTGTGCTACGGTTCCATGCCCAGGCCGGCACCACGCTTTATGTGCTGGAGGGCGAAGTGGACATGGTCGAGGCGCCGCGCTGGCTGGCCGGCACGGTGTGGCGCCTGCCGCGGCGCCTGCCGGCTGGCAGCGCGGCGGAACTGCCGGCGGGCTGGGTGGAAGTGCTGGCGCGGCGAGCGGCCACGCTGCGGCTTCAGCCACCGCCGGCGCGGGCCTGGTGGGCCCGCTGGCTGGCGAGGTAACGCCGGGAGCGCCATTGGTGGCGCGGCAATGCAGGCAATGCATACATGGAGAGCAACACGATGACCGAACTGGCAATTTCCTACGACGACGTGGTCCAGGCCCACCGCCGCCTGGAGGGCGTGGCGCACCGCACGCCGGTGATGACTTCCACTACCGCCGATGCGGCAAGCGGCGCGCAACTGTTTTTCAAGTGCGAGAATTTCCAGCGCATGGGCGCGTTCAAGTTTCGCGGCGCCTATAACGCCATCGCGCAGTTCACGCCCGAGCAGCGGGCGGGCGGGGTGATCGCGTTTTCCTCGGGCAACCATGCGCAGGCGATCGCCCTGTCGGCGCGCCTGTTCGGCGTGCGCGCGGTGATCGTGATGCCGCGCGATGCGCCCGCGATCAAGATCGCCGCCACCCGCGGCTATGGCGGCGAAGTGGTGCTGTACGACCGCTATACCGAGGATCGCGAAGCCATCGGGCGCCGTCTGGCGCAGGAGCAAGGCCTGACGCTGATCCCGCCTTACGATCATCCGCATGTGATGGCCGGGCAGGGCACGGCCGCCAAGGAACTGTTCGAGCAGGCCGGGCCGCTGGATGTGCTGCTGACCCCGCTGGGCGGCGGCGGCCTGTTGTCGGGCTGCGCCGTGGCCGCGCGCGCGCTCAACCCGGACTGCCTGGTGATCGGCGTGGAGCCCGAGGCTGGCAACGACGGCCAGCGCAGCTTGCGCACCGGCAAGATCGTCCACATCGATACCCCCGCCACGCTCGCCGATGGTGCCCAGACGCAGCATCTCGGCCAGCTCACCTTCCCGGTGCTGCGCAGCCTGGTGGACGATGTGGTGACGGTCAGCGACGCGGAACTGGTCGAGGCCATGGCTTTCTTCGCCAGCCGCATGAAGATGATCGTCGAGCCGACCGGCTGCCTGGCGGCCGCAGCCGTGTTCGCCAAGCGGGTTGCCGTGACCGGCAAGCGCGTGGGCGTGCTGCTGTCCGGCGGCAATGTGGACCTGGCCCGCTTTGCCGCCCTGGTGCAGACGGCACAGCCGGCGCAGGACTGAAGGGGGCTGGCGCGCCGCTCAGTCCTGGCGGTCGTGGGCGCTCAGCATGGCATGCGCCACCAGGTCCAGCGCGGGCCGGGTGTCGCCGTTCTTGTCGGTCCAGACCTTGGGCGTCAGGCTGCCCGACAGCGCCACCGACTCGCCATCCTCCAGCGCCAGCAGCGCGGCGCGCACCTTGTCGGCAAAGGCGATCACGTTGACGATGACGGTATCGCCGTCGTTGACCGCGGCCTTGAGCTTGGCGGTGACGTATAGGCTGCCGCCCTGGCCGGTACGCTCGCTCGCATGGCCGTGGAGCCGGCCGCTGACTAGTGCGTCGATCATTTTTCTTCCTTCCTGGGATTGTCTGGTTGGGCTGCGGGCAACGCGTGCCGGGACACGTTTCCACCTTGCCGGGGTGCGGAAGATCTCACAATTTCGTGGCCTCGTGGCGGAGAATGCGGACCTTGGCCCTAAAAACGATAAAATTGCGGTCCGGCCAGCCCGACGCTCAACCAGAGTGCAGTCAGCGCCCCTTCCAGGGCCGACCCACCGGCCGCAGAATTCCAGGTTCCCATGCTACGTCTAAGTGAAGTCAAACTCCCGCTCGATCATGCCGAGAGCGATCTGAAGGCCGCCGTCCTCGCGCGCCTCGCCGAAATCGGCGTCAAGGCCGACGGCCTGACCGGATTCACCGTGTTCCGACGCGCGCACGATGCCCGCAAGCGCTCCGATATCAAGCTCACCTACATCATCGATATCGAAGTCACGGACGAAGCGGCGGCGATCAAGCGCATGGCCGGCAAGCCGAACTGGAGCGTGACGCCGGACATGGCCTACCGCTTCGTCGCGCAGGCACCGGCGCCGGGCACGGCCTTGCGCCCGGTGGTGATCGGCATGGGGCCGTGCGGATTGCTGGCTGGCCTGATCCTGGCGCAGATGGGCTTCAAGCCSATCATCCTSGAGCGCGGCAAGGAAGTKCGCSAGCGCACCAAGGACACCTKSGGCCTGTGGCGCAARAGCGTGCTCAATCCCGAGTCGAACGTGCAGTTCGGCGAAGGCGGCGCCGGCACCTTCTCCGACGGCAAGCTGTACAGCCAGATCAAGGATCCGAAGCACTACGGCCGCAAGGTGCTCGACGAGTTCGTCAAGGCCGGCGCGCCGGAAGACATCCTCTATCTCGCGCGTCCGCACATCGGTACCTTCCGCCTGGTCAGCATGGTGGAGAAGATGCGCGCCGAGATTTTCTCGCTCGGCGGCGAGATCCGTTTCGAGACCCGGGTCGAGGATATCGACATCGAACGCGGCAAGGTGCGCGGCCTCAAGCTGTCCAATGGCGAGTACCTGGAGGCCGACCACGTCATCCTGGCGGTGGGCCACAGCGCGCGCGACACCTTTGAGATGCTGTCTGAACGCGGCGTGTTCATGGAGGCCAAGCCGTTCTCGCTGGGCTTCCGCATCGAGCATCCGCAGGGCATGATCAACAGCAGCCGCTTTGGCAAGTTCGCCGGCAACAAGCTGCTGGGCGCCGCCGACTACAAGGTGGTGCACCACGCCAGCAACGGCCGCGCGGTCTACAGCTTCTGCATGTGCCCCGGCGGCACGGTGGTGGCCGCGGCTTCGGAGCCGGGCCGCGTGGTCACCAACGGCATGAGCCAGTACGTCCGCGCCGAGCGCAATGCCAATGCCGGCATCGTGGTCGGCATCACGCCGGAAGATTTCCCTGGCGGCCCGATGGCCGGCATTGCCTTCCAGCGCCACTGGGAAGAGCGTGCGTTCGAACTCGGCGGGCGCAACTACAACGCGCCGGCGCAACTGGTTGGCGACTTCATCGCGCGCCGGCCTTCCACCGCGATGGGCTCGGTCGAGCCTTCGTACAAACCAGGCGTTACGCCGACCGATCTCTCGACCGCGCTGCCCGACTACGTGATCGAGGCCATCCGCGAAGCACTACCCGAACTCGACAAGAAAATCGCTGGTTTTGCCATGCACGATGCCGTGCTGACCGGTGTGGAAACGCGCACGTCTTCGCCGCTGCGCATCCGCCGCAAGGATGACTACCAGAGCATGAATGTGGAAGGCCTGTACCCGGCCGGCGAAGGCGCAGGCTATGCGGGCGGCATCTACTCGGCGGCCATCGATGGCATCGAGGTGGCCGAGGCGGTCGCACTGAGCATCGTCAACGGCAACGCGGCCTGAGCGCCTGCCGCGCGGCCTTAATCCGCGGCAGCGGCTTCCAGATAGGCCGCCGCGCCCAGGCCGGCGGCAAGCCCGCTGGCAAAGCAGGCGGTCAGCAGGTAGCCGCCGGTGGGCGCTTCCCAGTCCAGCATCTCGCCGGCGCAGAACACGCCCGGCATGGCACGCAGCATCAGACCGGCGTCCAGCGCCTCGAACTCGACGCCGCCCGCGCTGCTTATCACTTCGTCGATCGGGCGCGCGCGCAGCAGGCGCAAGGGTAGCGCCTTGAGCGCTACCGCCAGCCGGGCGGGATCGGCAAACGCTTCCTTCGACAGGCATTCGCGCAGCAGTCCGGCCTTTACGCCGGTGATGCCCAGCTTGCTTTGCAGATGGCTCGACAGCGAGCGCGCGCCGCGCGGGCGCTGTACCGCGTCGGCTACGCGTTCGGCACTCAGGCCCGGCGCCAGGTCGAGGTGGATCACGGCTTCCCCCGTGGCTTCGAGCAGGTCGCGCATCGGCGCGCTTAGCGCATACACCAGGCTGCCCTCGATGCCACCCGCGGTGATGACGAATTCGCCTTGGCGATAGTGTTCAATGCCATCCCGGTCGCGCAGGCCGATTGCCACCGCTTTCACCGGCTGCCCGGCAAAACGCGTGTGGAAGTGCTCGCTCCACGCTACGTCGAAACCGCAGTTGGCCGGGCGCAGCGGCGCTACCCCGACGCCGCGCGCGGCCAGCAGCGGCACCCAGGCGCCGTCCGATCCCAGTCGCGCCCAACTGCCGCCGCCCATTGCCAGCACCACCGCGCTGGCCTGCACCACGCGCTCGCCTTCCGGCGTGGCGAAGCACAGCTTGCCGGGGAAGTCGCCGCCGGCGTCCGCCCAGCCCAGCCAGCGATGCCGCATATGGAACTGCACGCCGGCTTCACGCAGGCGGTGCAGCCATGCGCGCAGCATCGGCGCGGCCTTCATGTCGGTCGGAAAGACACGGCCCGAGCTGCCGACGAAGGTACCGATGCCCAGGCCGTGCACCCAGTCGCGCAGCGCTTGCGGATCGAAGCCCGCCAGCAGCGGCGCGATCTGCGCGCTGCGGCTGCCGTAGCGCGCCAGGAAAGGCTGCGCGGCTTCGGAATGCGTCAGGTTCATGCCGCCGCGCCCGGCCATCAGGAACTTGCGGCCGACCGATGGCATGGCGTCGTACACGTCCACGCGAAACCCGCGCCCAGCCAGTGCCTCGGCCGCCATCAGGCCCGCGGGTCCGCCGCCGATCACGGCGATGCTGGCGGCTGGGAGGGGGGCGGTGGGTGCAGACATGGTTTGAATCCGGGGGAAAGCGGTCGGTCGCGGAATGCGGCGCAAGGTATGGTGCGGCGGATCGGATTATATAGGGCAGGGCGAGGCAGCTTGCCCGTGCCGGAACGCCTGCGAGGTGCAACTGCTAAGATCGCGCTTTCCCGCGTGCTAATGGTTTCCTGCGTTCCCCCATGCTCTTRCCGTCTCGCCTGTCGTTCCCGCTTCCCGCCGCGCGGGCTGTCGTGCTGGTCTTGCTGAGTCTGCTGGCAGGGGTGACACAGGCCCAGGAAACAGCGCAAGGCCTGCAGGACAAGGCGATGAAGGGCGACTTCCTGGCCCAGCGCAACCTGTCCTACTGCCTGCAGTCGGGTTGCCTCGGTCTGGAGCGCGACCGCGTCAAGGCCTGCATGTGGCGCAAGGTCATCCTGCTGTCGGGCGATCGCCATGTCACCGACCTGGATAGCGCCAATCTGGAGTACGTCTGCGGCAAGCTCAGCGCGGCCGAGCGCGATGCGGCCATGCGGCAGGCCGAGACGCTGGCGCGCCAGATCTACGCGCCGCGCCGCTAGGCGGCACCGCCTCGTAGCGGCGGTGCGGGCAGCGGGCGCTAAAATAACGGTTTAGCGCCGTCCGTCATCGCCATGTCTTTCGCTTCGCCATCCGGCCAGTCCGTCGTGCACGCCACCCAGCAATGGCTGGAGCGCGCCGTGATCGGCCTCAACCTGTGTCCCTTCGCCAAGGCCGTGCACGTGAAGCGGCAGATCCGCTATGCGGTGTGCGAGGCCACCGATACCGAGGGCGTGCTGGCCGATCTCGAAACCGAGATGCGCACGCTCGCCGATGCCGATCCCGCCGAGATCGACACCACCTTGCTGATCGTGCCGCATGCGCTGGCCGATTTCCTCGAGTACAACGATTTCCTCTACTTCGCCGAGCGCCTGCTCAAGAGCCTGCGGCTGGCGGGCATCCTGCAGATCGCCAGCTTTCATCCGGACTATGTGTTCGGCGGCAGCGAGCCGGACGACATCGAGAACTACACCAACCGCGCGCCTTACCCCATCCTGCACCTGCTGCGCGAGGACAGCATCGCGCGGGCCGTGGAGGCGTTTCCCGATGCGGCGGAAATCTACGAGCGCAACGAGCAGACCATGCGCCGGCTCGGCCACGAGGGCTGGCGCAAGCTGATGGCCGAAGACGGCGGGAAATAAAAAACGCGCCGTCGCGGCGGCGCGTTGATCAGCCCCGGCAGCGCCGGGGCCATGACGCAAGGCAGCATCAGCCGGCAGCGGCCGGCTCTTGCGTATAAAAGCGTTCTTCCATCTCCTCCAGTCCCAGCGTGCGCAGCACTTCATGCAGCCGCTCGGCCGGGCGCCGGCGCGGCAGGTCCTTGTACTGCGCGATGATCAGCTCGTTCTTCATGGAGTGCTCCCAGCCCACCAGCTCGGTCACGCTGACCTGGTAGCCGTGCGCCTCCAGTTGCAGGCAGCGCAGCACATTGGTGACCTGGCTGCCGAACTCGCGCGTATGCAGCGGATGGCGCCAGATCTCGGTGAGCGGATTGCCGGCCAGCAGCTTTGCCTTGTTCCTGCGCAGCACGCCGGCCACTTCGGCCTGGCAGCAAGGCACCACCACGATGTATTTGGCGCGCTTCTCCAGCGCGAAGCGGATCGCATCGTCCGTGGCCGTATTGCAGGCGTGCAGGGCGGTGACGATGTCGATGGTGGGCGGCAGTTGCGGCGAGGTGATCGAATCGGCCACCGACAGGTTCAGGAACGACATGCCCTTGAAGCCCAGCCGGCTGGCAAGCTCCTGCGAACTGCGCACCAGTTCCTCGCGCGTCTCGATGCCGTAGATGTGCGACTGGTCGAGCTGCTCCTTGAAGAACAGGTCGTACAGGATAAAGCCCAGGTAGGACTTGCCGGCGCCGTGGTCGACCAGCGTCACGTCGGGGTGATCCTGTTTGAGATCCTGCAGCAGCGGCTCGATGAACTGGAACAGGTGATAGACCTGCTTGAGCTTGCGGCGGCTGTCCTGGTTCATCTTGCCGTCGCGCGTGAGGATATGCAGCGCCTTGAGCAGCTCGATGGACTGGCCGGGACGGATTTCGTTGGGGCTGGACGCCGGTGCGGCGGGCGTCTTGGACGCCGGGGACTTCTGGGCCATCTGGGATGTTTCGAACCTGGGAAAAGCGGTGAGGCGTGCGCCAAAGCCGGACGACGCTGCGCCGGCACAGCGAGAGTTTACCGAAAGTCGCGCCAGGCCGGGCGAGTGATGGAAGCGGCGCATGCCGGTCCGGCCGGCAATGGCGCGTCAGTGCAGGCAGTAATCCACCGGCGCGAGCGGCGGCGGCAACTCGGTTTCGCCCAGTGCTTCCTTCATGCCGATCTCGATGGCGCGGCACAGCGCGTCGAGCGGCAGGTCGTTGGGGCTGGTGCCGAACGGCTCTTCCAGTTCATCGCCCAGCGCATCGAGGCCGAAGAAGGTATATGCCACGATCGCCACCACGATGGGCGTGACAAAGCCGATGGTATCGACCAGCCCGAACGGCAGCAGGAAGCAATACAGGTATGCGGTGCGGTGCAGCAGCAGCGTGTATGAGAAGGGGATGGGCGTGTTGCGGATGCGATCGCATGCCACCGCCGTGGCCACCATGTGCGACAAAGTGTCGTCGATGCCGGCGGCAAGGCAAGGATCGACACGGCCTTGCCGCACGCAAAGGCCCAGATCCTCGCCCATGCCCATCATCAGCGCGGCTGGGGCGTTGGTGCTGCGCTGCAGTGCAGCAAGCTCCGCGGGCCGCAGCCAGGATCGCTCCAGCCCGGTATCCGCACTGCTGCCGCGCAGGCGGTTGCGCAGCGCGTAGGCATAAGCCATGGCGCGCGAGATCATGCGAACCCGCACATCGTCCAGCCCGGCCGGGGCAGCGGCGGCGCTACCCGGCGCCTCGGCAATCAGGCCGAGGCATTGCCGAGCCAGGTTCTGGCTGCGTACCACCAGGTCTCCCCACAGCTTGCGGCCTTCCCAGAAACGGTCGTAGGCGGCGGTATTGCGAAAGCCCAGGAAGATGGCCAGCGGCAAGCCGATCAGCGTGAAGGGAATGGCCGTGAGGGTGATCTTGTGCTGGAAAAACGCACCGTGGCTGAGCGTGACGCCTACCGCCACCACCAAGTTCACCAGCAGCGCGCGCCAGATGCGGGGCAGGACCGAGCCTCGCAGGACCAGGAACAGCTTCAGTCCCGAGGGGCGTTCTCGCACGATCATCAGTGATCCTCTTTGCTACGGTGTGGCATTCCGTCGATGGACGGAAGTGTACATTTTCCGCCGCTGGCGGTGGAGCGTCCGCCGGCCAAGTCACCCGGCTCAAGTTTTCCGCGAAACGGCCGTTGGTGTTGTGTGCGCCAGAAAGGACATAGACCCTTCGGCGCGCAAATGACACCCGGCCCAGGGGCCTGCCCGGCAGGCCCGAGCATCCGGTGGCCGAGCCAACCCAGGCGTGCCGCCAGGTACGCAGCGCCAGCCATCGGCAGCATGCCGCCTCGCCATATAACCAGCGCCGGATATGCGGCGCAGGGGCGCGGCGATACCCGGGCCGGGACCGCGGGCGGCGCGGAAGACGGGGCCGCGCCGCCCGGACACGATCCATCAAGGGAAGAACTGAATGGAAAACCGGGGACAAGACACAGTAGCCGGCGTAGCCGCAGGCTTGCAGGTCAGCCTGGATGAAGGCACGCGACAGTTGCGCGCAATATTCGCCGTTGCACCGGGCCGGCTGCCGCCGGACCGCGCGGGGCTGGAAGCGGTACTGGCCGGTGGCGGCTGGGCCGAGGCCAGGATGGACACGGCCGCGATCGGCGCCTTTCTCGCGCAATGCCAGCGTGCCACGGAGGGCATGCCGGTAGAAGCGTTGATCGGCCAGTTGACGGACGGCTACTTCGAACTCAGCGTCAGCAGCGACAACCTGAGCGTACGGCTTAACCTGCTGCCGCCGCAGGGCGGCCGCGCGGTCACGCGGGACGACATCCGCACCGCGCTGGCCGAGCGCGGCGTCGTTGCGGAGCCGGACCGGGAGGTGCTGCGCGGCGCGGTCGAAGCGGGCCTGTGCGACGGACTGGAAATCGCCACGGGACGCGCCGCGCTGCCCGGCACGCCGGCTCGCTTCGAGAGCCTGCTGGCGCCGCGCAAGCCGCTGGTGGCAGAGGATGAAAGCGGCCGCATCGATCTGCGCGACCTCGGATCTTTAATGCTGGTCAACCCAGGCACGCCGCTGATGCGGCGTATCCCGGCTCGTCAGGGCACCGATGGCGTCGATGTCTTCGGCAAGACCGTGGCAGCCGTACCCGCCGCCGATCCGCCGTTCGCGGAAGGCCTGACCGGGGTGGCCCCCGATCCTGCGGATCCGGAGGTCCTGCTGGCGGCTATTTCCGGCTCGCCGGTGTTGTCGGCGCAAGGCGCCAGCGTGAGCCCGGTGGTCGATGTCGAGGCGGTGGACATGCACTCAGGCAATGTCACGTTCGACGGCACCCTGCGTGTCAACGGCGACATCAAGACCGGCATGACCGTGCGCGTGACCGGCGACGTGATCGTCAGCGGCACCATCGAGGCCGCCCATGTGGAGGCGGGCGGCAACGTGGTGGTGAAAGGCGGCATCATCGGCAAGGCCGAAGGCACTCACCAGAGTGCCGACAACGCCGCCACCGAGGCGCGGGTACGCTGCAAGGGCTCGTTGCATGCGCGCTTTATCGAWAGCGCGGTGGTGGAGGCCGGCACCGAGGTCAAGGTGGAAAGCGGCATTCGCCAAAGCGATGTCGCGGCCGGGACCAGCATCGTCGCCGGCAGCCCCAAGGGCGGCCAGGGCAATATCACCGGGGGACGCTGCCGGGCGCAACTGGCCGTGCGTACCGCCATCCTCGGTGGCGCCGCAGGCGCGGCCACCATCGTGCAGGTCGGAACCAACCCCTATGCCGAAGCCGAGAAGGCCGAGGCCGAGGCCCAGCGCCAGAAGCTGGAAGCCGAGCAGGGCAAGGTGCAGCAACTGATCAGCTTCTTCGCCAAGCATCCCGAGAAAGCCGTCGGCGACCTGCGCGAGAAGGCGCGCGCCACCCTGTTCAAGCTCACCCGCGACTCGATCGAACTCGACGCCAGGCTGGCCAAACTGGCCGAAAAGCTGCGCCCGTCTCCCGAAGCCGTGATCGAAGTAAGCCGGCGTATCCATGGTGGGGTCAGCCTGCACATCGGGCAGAAGTCGATGAAGATCATGGAGGACAAGCCGGGCGGCCAGATCCGGCTGGTGGAGGATCGCATTCCAC
>NZ_JBFTLX010000083.1:0-24960 GCF_056396665.1 Cupriavidus sp. 05T313
CCCAAACTCGCATCGCCTTAAGGCGATACTCAAACATGGGTCCCTCTTTTCCGCTCTTTTTGCCTGCCGACGAGGCGCCCCATACGGCCTGGTACACCTTGACGGCTCGCTTCGCATCGCGGGTGGGTGTTTGCCGCCCCTCGGGCGGCAAACACGGATACACCGAATCTTTGATCGGGCGGTAGCGTTTTTATCCTCGACTCTTCGGCCTTTCGGGCCTTACTTCTTCCCCGGTGCTTTCACCAGCACTACCGGGCACGGCGCGTGCGCCAGCACGCGTCCCGCTACCGAGCCAATCACCGCATCGAAGAATGAGCCGCGTCCGTGCGTGCCCATGACGATGGCGCGCGCGTCCACGCTGGCGGCATAGGCGACGATGCGTTCCGGCGCGAAGCCGTGCAGTGCGTGCTGCTCGAAGGCGATGCCCGCGGCGGCGAGGATGTCCGCTACGGATTTCATGGCTTTCTCGCTTTCTTCCTGGTGCCAGGCGTCGATGGTGTCCTTGCTGACGAAGGCGCGCACCTGGCCGGTGACTTCGGGCGTCACATGGACCACGTGCACGGTAAAGCCGCTTTGCAGCAGCTTGCCCTCGACGATAAAGCGGGCGGCTGCGTCGGCAAAGGGCGAACCGTCGGTGGCGAGCACAATGTTGGTCATGGCGGCTATCTCCTGGTATGGCTGCAATCGTTGTYGGAAAGGGGCGGCGCCTGCATGTGTGTTGGGGGCGGCCACTGCGATCATCATGGCACCCGCGTGCCGGCCTTGCCAGGATCCAGATCAAATTGCGTGCATCTTTCCGCGCTTTGGCGATGTCGTTCCTTGCCGTTTTGACGGCTTCTTTGCACCGCGCCACGGGCATCTAAGCGCCTTTTTGATGTGCCGGAGCCTACCCTGCAGATAGGAAAACTCTACCGGTTGTTCCGGCTTGCCGCCATGTGGATCTACTATCGGTTGGCGATCGGCGCGCTCGCCGTGCTCGCGTTGATCGTGCTCTTTGTCAGGGAATTCGGGCTGGCCAGCGCCATCGCGCGCCGCGAGGAGGGCTTTGCGCGGGAGCCCGACGAGCAAGGTCCATGAGGGGGGGGGGCTGGCCCGTGGACAAGTTGCCGGCCGCGGTTCAGACTGCCGGTGCGCATGCAAACGGCAAAGGAGGGCAGCAAATGACGCAAGCCAGGCAAGATCCCACCGCTTATACGCAGACACCGGCTTTCGAAGCCGGCCGGGAGGTTCGTTCGGAGGTCATGGGGGCGCAATACGTGCAGCGCGCTTTCGAGGCCGCGCAGCAGCAGGGCGATGTCGGCCTGCAGCAACTTGTCACGGAATTCGCCTGGGGCACGGTGTGGACGCGCGAAGGGCTCGACCGCAAGCAGCGCAGCCTGGCCACGGTGTCGATGCTGATCGCGCTCAACCGGCCGCAGGAACTGACCGGGCATTTGCGCGGGGCGCTGGCCAATGGCGTGACGCCGCAGGAATTGCGCGAACTGGTGGTGCACAGCGCGGTGTACTGCGGCTTTCCGGCGGCGCTCGATGCGGGCCGAAAGCTGACGGATGTACTGGAGGCGGCTGGCGCGAAGGAATGAGGGGAGCTTGGTGGCGATCGCCCGCCGGGCTTGTCAGCGCTGCAGCGCCTGCGCCGCGAAACTCACGAGGTAGCCGCTGCCCAGGCAGGCGGCAATCCATCCGGCGAGGATCAGGGCAGTGTCTTTGATGGTCATGATGCGTTCCTGCTGTCTGTCAGTGCGTCCCGGACGGGGCGGTGCGCGCCGCACCGCCGTTGCCTTTCATACCGCGAAGCCGAACGGATAGTCCTGGAATACCGTGCGGGCGCCGTCGCTGAAGGCGTCGACCTTGCGCGCGCCGTTGGTGTAGGCGTCGGTGGCGCGGTGCACGTAGCCGTAGTCGTCCCCGGCGTGCGTGCCGGCGGCAAAGGCGGAGTTCAGCGAGAGCAGGGCGGTGCCGGCGATGGCGGCAGCGAGGAGCAGGCGGGCGGTGGTGACTTTCATGATCTATTTGTCTTGTTGAAATCGGGAGAACATGTTGCGTCTCCATGTGACAAAGGATAGATCTGGCACGGATCTGGCGCGCGGCCCTGTATCGTATTTAATGTTCAAATTTTTTGATTAATCGTCGCTTGCTGTTCCAGGCGTTCTGCCTGGCGGGCCGCAAAATCCTGCGCCGCGGCCAGCAGCCACGTACGCAGGCGCGACATGGCGTCGCTCACGGGCCGCGAGTCGGGCACGACGAGGTAGTAGGCGCGCTGCGAGCGCATGGCTTGCGCCACCGGCATCACCAGCAGGCCCAGCGCCAGGTATTCCTCCACCAGGAAACGCGGCACCAGGCCGACGCCCAGCCTGGCGCGGGCGGCGCTGATCACCATGCTATGGTGGTCGTAGCGCGTGCCGCGCATGGCGTTGACGTCGCCGACGCCTGCGGCTTCCATCCAGTTCTTCCAGTCGAGCCGCCGCGTCGAGAGATGCAGCAGCGGCGCCTGCGCGATCCGCTCTGCGCTGACCGGCGCCTCGCCGGCGAAGAAGTCCGGATGGCAGATCGGCACGGATTCCTCGTCGAACAGGGGATCGGCGCGTCCGCCAGGGTAGTTGGCCTCGCCGTAGTGGATGGTGGCGTCATAGGGCGTGCCATCGAACAGGAATACATCCGCCTGCGCGCTGAAATTGACCACCACCTGCGGATGCTGCGCATAGAACGCGGGCAGCCGGGGAATCAGCCATTCCACCGCCAGTGTCGGCACGCACGCCAGTTCCACGATGCCGCCCGCGCCCTCGTGCGCCATGATGTCCAGCGTATCGCGCTGCAGCTTCTGCAGGCTTTCCCGCACCTGGTAGCCGTACAGGGAACCGGCCGGGGTGAGGCTGACGCGCTGGTTGGCGCGATGGAACAGCGCCACGCCGAGCTGGCTCTCCAGCGTGGCGATCTGGCGCGAGACGGCGCTCTCGCTCAGGCATAGCTCCGCCGCGGCGCGGCGCAGGTTCTGGTGGCGGGCGGCGGCTTCGAAGGCGCGCAGGCTGCTCAGGCTGGGAATGCGGGAGGCGCTCATGGTCTCAATGCGTTGGTGGGAATCCCCTGGCGGGAATGGGTTCTGCAACTTGATGTAAAAAAGTCATCATCCTATGCGTAAATCTCGCTTGATGTAAAAAAGTTGATGACTAAAAATGCCGATCTCCGGGAACCCAGCGTCCTGGGTTCCCGCGTCCCCCGCCCCCCGAGAGACGGACCACGAGAGGGGACATCACAACCATAAGGAAACGAGGAGACCGGCATGAATCGACTGCTTCGCATCATCGGCCATTGCGGCATTTCAATGGGCCTGCTCGCGGCGGCCACGGCCAGCGCGGAAGAATTCCCCAACAAGCCGGTGCGCATCATCGTGCCGTACCCGGCCGGCGGCACCACTGACATGGTGGCGCGCATGATCGGCGACCAGCTCACCGCGATGTGGAAGCAGCCGGTGCTGGTGGACAACCGTCCCGGCGCGGGCGGCATCGTGGGCACCGGCGTGGCGGCCAAGTCGCCGGCCGACGGCTATACGCTGCTGATGGGTTCGGTCGGCGAGTTCGGCATCAATCCCACGCTGTACAAGAAGCTGCCCTATGACGCCGCGGCGGATTTCACGCCGGTATCGCTGGTCGCCAAGGTGCCCAATGTAGTGGTGGTTTCGCCGGCGTTCGCCGAGCGCGCCCGCGTGCAGACGCTGGCGGAGTTCATCACCTACCTGAAGGCCAATCCCGGCAAGGTGAACATGGCTTCGGCAGGTAATGGCACCTCGACCCACCTGGCCGGCGAGTTGTTCCAGCGCATGACCGGCACGCAGATGAGCCACGTTGCCTACAAGGGCAGCAGCCCGGCGCTGGCCGACCTGATGGGCGGCAGCGTGGACGTGATGTTCGACAACCTGCCGGCGTCGATCCAGTTCGTCCGCTCGGGCAAGCTCAAGGCGCTGGCCGTGACCTCCGCCGGCCGTTCGGCGGCGCTGCCCAATGTGCCTACCGTGGCGGCGGCCGGTCCGGTCGAGGGCTTCGACGCCAGCCCGTGGTTCGGGCTGTTCGCCMCCAAGGGCCTGCCCGCCGCGCTGGCGCAGAAGATCAGCCGCGACCTGGCACGCGCCACCAGCGATCCGGCCATCCAGGCCAAGCTGCGCGAGCAGGGCGCCGAACTGGCGCCGAACACGCCCGAGGCATTCGCCGAGCTGGTCCGCAACGACCGCCGCAAGTGGGGCGAGATCGTCAAGCTGTCCGGCGCCACGGTCGACTGAGCGCGGCCGACGCCAGCCCCGCGCATGCTGCCGCGCGGGGCCGGCCAGATTTCTCGCAGTACGCCGCGCAGCCCCGCCTTTGCCTCTCTCCGCCAGCATCCCATGAGCACGCCAGTCCATCCGTACGCCTTCGCGCCCGCCATGCGGGAGCCGCAGGGCTCGCCCATCCGCGAACTGTTTCCCTATATGAGCCTGCCGGGCATGATCTCCTTCGCCGGCGGCTATCCCTCCCCGGCCAGCTTCGATGCCGGCGCGTTGCAGGACGCCGCGGCCAGGGTCATGGCCAGCGACCCGGCACAATGCCTGCAATACGGGCCGACCGAAGGCATGCCGGCGCTGCGTCGCGAGTTGTCGGCATTGATGGCCGGGCGCGGCGCCCCCCTGCCGCCCGAACAGATCGTGGTGACATCGGGCTCGCAGCAAGGGTTCGAGTTGCTGGTGCAGGCCTTCGTCGCGCCCGGTACGCCGGTGTGGGTGGAGACGCCGACCTATCCCGCCGCCGTGCAGGCGCTGCGGCTGGCCGGCGCCGCGGTGCGCGGCATCCCGTCCGACCAGGACGGGGTGTGCGTGCAGACCCTTGCCGCCATGTTGGCTGACTGCCGTGACGAGGAGCGGCCACGGCTGCTTTACCTGGTGCCCACTTTTGCCAACCCGAGCGGCCGCACGTTGGCGCTGGAGCGCCGCCGCGCGCTGCTGGCGCTCGCCGCGCAGCATCGCATCGTGGTGGTGGAGGACGATCCCTACGGCAGCCTGCGTTTCGACGGCGAGCCGCTGCCATCGCTGTTGTCGCTGGCCGCGCAAGACCCCGCGCTGACGCCCTGGGTGATTTACCTCGGCAGTTTTTCCAAGACCATGGCGCCCGGGCTCCGGCTGGGCTGGATGGCGGGGCCCGCCGAGATCCTGCGGCGTGCCGTGATCGCCAAGCAAGTGTCCGATCTCTGCACGTCGCCGTGGCTGCAACTGGCGATGGCCACCTGCCTGGCCGCTGGCCTGCTGGCCCGGCAGACCGCGCGCATCATCGACCTGTACCGCCACAAGCGCGACCTGATGGTGCGGGCGCTGGCCGATGCCTTTGGCCCCGCGCTGCGCGGCGAAACCCCGCAGGGCGGCATGTTCCTGTGGTGCGAGATCGAAGGCGTGGCCGATGCGGCGAGCCTGCTGCCGCATGCCATCGCGGCGCGGGTGATGTATGTGCCGGGCGCCAGCTTCAGCGTGGGCGGGCAGCGCTCGGGCGCGCTGCGGCTGTCGTTCGCCACGGCTTCGGATGAGCAGATCGTGCAAGGCGTGGAACGGCTGGCGCAAGCGGTGCGCGCCAGCCAGGGCGGCGCGGCGGGCTGAGCCGGTTCCGCCTATGGGATACTGGGGCGATCTTCCAGCCCCGGTATCCCCGCTCACCATGCCCGCTTCCTGGCCTCGCGACGCCTGGCCCCATTCCGGTTTCGACCCCGCCGCCCGCGACAGCGACGGCAAGTTGCTCCCCGGCGATCACTTGCTACGTACGTGGTGGCGCCGTCCCGAAGTGGCGCCGGTGGAGGCGTCGTGCGACGCCGAGCGCGCGCTGCACGCGGCGCTGATCGCGGATCCCCGGCGGCCGGTGGCCGCCGGGGAGATTGCCGCGCTGCAGGATGCCGATGCGCGCGAGAACTACGGCGTGGTGCTGGCCATGCGCGAGCGCCTGTTAGCGGCGCCCACCGTCGAGGCGGCTTACCTGGATATCTTTCGCCAGGGCAACGTGACCGTACCGCCGGTCTTTATCGACCAGCTCGCGCACCTGATCGTGCACGGCATCCTGCATGACAACCCCGACCCGATGGAATGGCGCGCGGCGGAACTGTTCTCCCGCGCGCAAAAAGTGTCGTTGCAGGAGGGCGCGGTCATGCTGGCCGATGCCGAAACGGTCGAACTGCACGCATCGGGGAGCGTCTACGGCGAACTGGGACGCTTGCTGGCGCAAGCGCAGATTCCCGCGCGCAAGGTCGAACTGGATGTGCTGGATCGCGACAACGCCCCGGCTTACTGGACCCGCAACGAACGCCGCGACACCGTGATCCGCTTCGCCAGCGGCAGCGCGGCGCTCGGGGCGTTCAGTCGCGTGCTCGCACGGTGGGTGCGGCACTTCTTCGGGGTGGAAGTGACGGTGATGCCCTTGAGCGCGATCGAGGACCGGCACTGGGCCTGGCACATCGGGCTGGACGCGCAGGCCACGCAGATCCTCAACGATCTGTACCGGGGGGAGGAACTGGAGCCGGAGCGGCAACGGCGCATCCTGTCGCTGTTCCGGCTGGATTTTGCCGATCCGTCCGTGGTCAGGCCGGACGTTGCCGGCCGCCCGGTCTATCTGGCCGCGGCGATGAACGAGGCCGGCGTCTTCAGGATGAAGCCGCAGAATCTGCTGCTGAATCTGCCGCTGGCCTCGGTGTCGTAGGCACTTGCCGCAATAGCAGCAGTGCCAGCAGAAGCAGCCATGTCCTCGCCATCAGCGGCGCCAGTCGCGATCACGGTCGCGCCATTCGTGCTCATGCTCATGGCGCTCGCGTTCGCGCCAGCGCTGCTCGCGCCATTCGCGTTCACGCCACTCGCGCTCGCCGCGGCCATAGTATCTGGGACCGTAGTAGCCAGGTCCCGCCACCACGACCGGCTGGGGCGCGACATATACCGGGGCTGCTTCGTAGACCGGCGCGGCGCGGTAGACCGGGGCCGGCTGGTAGACGGGAGCCGCCTGATAGACCGGAGCAGGGGCGACGAACACCGGGCCGGGCAGGCCGATGCCGATGTCCACGTCCACGCGCGCGAAGGCCGCGCCTGAAGCAAGGCCCGCGACAGCGGCAAAGGCGCAAAGGGTGGCAAGTTTCCGCACGGGTGACTCCGGTTAGTAGTTGCCGCCACTGTAATGCGGCGCGCCGTTGTCAGGTATTAGCGGGCCAATACAACTGTGTCTTCTTGTAACTCCGGTGGAAATCAAGCGCTGCGCCACGGCAGGCGCCGCCCCAGCCAGGGCGCCAGTGCGGAGGTTGCCACGCCCAGCGCGATCAGCGCGAGCCCGGCCGAGAGATCCGCCGAGATGCGCTCCTGGAACGCCACCGCCGACACCACCAGCCCGATCACCGGCACGCACAGCATGGCGATCGAGGTCGCGGCGGGCGGCAGGGTCTGCGTCATGTTGAGCACCACGATAAAGGTCAGCGCGGTGGCCAGCGGCCCGGTATAGAACAGCAGCGGCCAGATCTCGGGCATCGACAGGAAGTGCGGCGCGCCGTCGCGCAGCAGGGCCAGCAGCACCAGCGGCACCGAGGCGACCGCGGTCTCCCACGGGATCATGTCGGCGCCCAGCCGCACCGCGCGGTTCGCGCGCAACTGGATGATGCTGAGCGACCAGGCCAGCGACGCGCCGAGCAGCATCACCAGGCCCACAGCGGTATGCAGCTGCCAGTCGCGCAGCGCCGGCGCGATCATCAGCGCGATACCGGCATAGCTCAGGCCGGTGGCGATCCATTGCGGGCGCGACAGCCGCTCCTTGAGCACCAGCGACGACAGCGGAATCACCCAGACCGAGGTGGCATAGGCAATCACCGAGGCGCGGCCCGGCGGCACGTACTGCAGCGCCCACAGCGCCAGCGCGGTGAAGGCCGCCATCTGCAGCAGGCCCACGCCGATCACCAGCGGCCACTCCTGCCGCGTCGGCAGCCGCAGCCGGCGCAGGGCGCCCAGCACCAGGAAGCTGATCGCGGCGGCCGAGACAAAGCGCGCGGCGGCAAACCACAGCGGGCTGACGTGGGTCAGGCCCAGCTTCATGACCGGCCAGTTGCCGCCCCAGATCGCCACGGCGCAGGCGAGGGGAATAAACCGGCGCCATCCTTGTTGTGCTTGCATGCTTCTACTCGATTCCGTGACCAGATTGCCCCGCCGCCGCGGATGGGTGGGGGAGGCTGGAAAGTCTACGGTCTATTGCGCCGCAGCATAAACCGAAGCCAACTGCAAATCCCGCTCGCTGCGGCATAGAATGCTGCTATTCGAAAAAGCGGGAGCGCAACGTGCTGGACATTGACCTGGACGCCACGGATATCCGGATTCTCAACGAGCTGCAGCGAGACGCCAGCCTGACCAATGTGGAGCTGGCCAGCCGCGTCAGCCTGTCGCCCTCGCCGTGCCTGGCGCGGGTCAAGCAGCTGGAAAAACAGGGCGTGATCTCGCGCCGGGTGACGCTGCTGGATGCGCGCCGGCTCGGCCTGAAGGTGGTGGTGTTCATCCAGATCTCGCTGGACAAGCAGCGCCGCGAAACGCTCGATGCCTTCGAGCGGCGTATCACCACCTTGCCGCAGGTGATGGAGTGCTACCTGATGTCGGGCGATGCCGATTACCTGCTGCGCGTGGTGGTGGCCGACGTGGAAGCGCTGGAGCGGCTGATCATCGACCAGATCACGCGCATCCCCGGTGTGTCCAGCATCCGTTCGAGTTTTGCGCTCAAGCAGGTGCTGTACAGCACGGCATTGCCGCTGGGCTGAGGCGCTGGCTCAGGAGGACGCCCGCAGCGCTTCGCGCGCCGTGAGCGCCACCACGCTGTCGATGCGCGTGTCGGCACAGGCCACGGCGATGCCGTCGGACAGCAGGGGCGCGGCCAGCCGCGTCAGCACATTGCCGGGCGGCATTTCCACCGCCAGGCGCACGCCGCATTCGCGCGCCAGCAGCATGGTCTCGTGCCAGCGAACGGGCACGGCGAGGTTGCGCGCCAGGTCGGCGCCGATGCGGGCGGGGTCGCGCAACTCGCGCGCCGCGCTGGCGCTGAAGTAGCGCAGGCGCGGCCGGTCGAGGCGCACGTCGGCGAAGGCATGAACGAGCGCGTGCGCCGCGCCGTCGAGCAGGGCGCAGTGCGAAGGCACGCTGATGGCGATGGGTTTGGCCGCATGCGCGCCGCTGTCCAGCGCCAGTTCCGCGACGCGCGCCATGGCCGGTGCGGCACCCGCGATCACGAACTGGGCGGGCGCATTGAGGTTGGCCAGGTAGACCGGCGATCCCGGCCCGTGCACCTGCGCGATCACGCGCTCCAGCGGGCCAAGTTCCATGCCCAGGATCGCCGTCATGCCATAGCCGTCCGGATATGCCTGCTCCATCAGTTGGCCGCGCAGCGCCACCAGCCTGAGCGCATCAGCATAGTCCAGCACGCCCGCGCACACCGCGGCCGGGTAGGCGCCGATCGACAGGCCTGCCACCGCATCGGGTTTGGCGCCCTCGGCAAGCAGGCAGCGCGCCATCGCCACGCCGGCGATCAGCAGGCTGAGCTGCACGGCCACGGTGGAGGCGAGTTCGGCCGCACTGTCGAGCGCGAGCGCATCGCGCCCGAGTGCGTCGCTGGCTTCGTCGAGCGCGGCGCGCACCGCCGGATGAGCGGGCAGCGCGTGCAGCATGCCGGGACGCTGGGCGCCCTGGCCGGGGAAGGTGAACAGCGTGCTCATGGCGTGCTGCAAATCAGGGGGTGCCATGGATCGTTGCTCATGACGGGACCGTTCGCCGTCTTGAGCAGCACGCGGCCTCCCGTGCGTGCGCGTTCGCGCAGCGCAAAGGCGCCGAAGGGCGTGGACACCTGGATATCGATGCGGACATCGGTAGCGTCGAGCAGGGCGGCGAGCGCCCGTTCGGTGCCCGTGGCAAGCGGCACGGTGGCGGTGACGAGCAGATCGAGATCGCTGCCGGCATGCAGCACATCGATGCCGGAGGCGAGCGTGAAGCCGGTTCCGCCCGTCACGCCCCAGTTCACCTGCGCATCGTCCAGCAGCGGCGCCACGCGAGCGAGCGCGGCCAGCGCCGGCAATTCCCGGCGGCGTGGATGGTCCCGCCAGCGCGCCTGCCGCGCGATCATGCCCGGCGTCACCACGCGCGCCACTTGCGTATCGGGCAGCCACGCCGCGTGGCGCTGCGCGCGCGTGGTGCCGCGCAGCCCGACCGGGACGCGGGCACCGTCAAGGCGGTCGCGCCGCACGACAAGCGGCGCACGCGCCAGCCATTCGACCGTCGCCCAGGCAGGCAGCGCATTGGCACCGGCGAAGGCCTGCGGGTCGGTGAGCCACAGCAGGTCGTGTGGCAGCAGCGTGCGTGCGGTCATGTCATTGCCCTGCGGCGCGGCATGCCATGGCTTCAGTCCTGCCACTGCTGCGCGAGTACTTCGCGCACGCGGCCGGAAGCCTGCCGGTTTTGCCCGCCGAGGCGGCTGCGCAGATCGGGCTGCGGGTCGGCCTGGATATCGGCCAGCGCCGCCAGCAGCGCGCCCTGCACGGCGTCGAGATCGGCAGCATCCGGCTGCGCGGCGTGTTTMACGCCGATCATTTTCCACAGCAGCCCCAGCGTGGCGTAGTTGCCGATGTCGTACGCCATCGGCGGCACGCTGGCGGCAAAGCTCTCCAGGTCCTCCACGCTGCGCATGGTGATGCGGGCGGCGGCCTGCTTGCCCATCGCGTGCACTTCCACGCCGGCATCGTCCAGCGCGATCAGGCGATTGGCCTGGTAGCCGTGCGCCAGGAAGGCGCCGGACATGGCGCGCCCGACCAGCAGCGCGATCACGGGATGCCCTTGCAGCCGCGCCGTGGCGTAGGCGCCGGCCGCGCCGGCCAGGGCCTGGTGGATGCCGAAGGCTTCCTCGCGCCGGCCATAGGCCTGGCTGGGCGTATCGACGATGGCGACAATGGGCCGCCTGATCGCGGCGTCGCGGTCGGCCTGCACGGCTTCATGCACCGCCTGCGCGAGCGACCAGCCTTCGAGCAGGCCCACCTCGCCGCCGCGCACGCGCGGGTAGGCGTTGGCAGCGTCGGGCACCACCGCGATAAAGCGTGCCGGCCGACCGCCAAGCTCCGCGTCGGCAACCTGCACGGTGGCGGGATAGCCGGGGCGGCGCGGGGCGTTGCGGGTCAGCGCCGCGAGCCAGGTTTCGCCGCGGCCTGGGGCGCTTGCTGTACTCGTGCTTGTACTCATGACTTTGCTCCTGGTGCGTAGATGGCGCGGACGGTCTCCGGCTCCGGCTGGCGCGCCGGATCGTATTCGGCCAGGCATTGCAGGTAGTGCGCGTAGCGTTCGCTGCGGTGCGCGGCCGGCACGCCGCCTGCCAATAGCGCTTGCACGGCGGCACGGATGGCATCGCTGTCGTCGTYGACGTAGCGGTCGGCCAGGCCGGTGGCGATGCGCTGCTCGCCGCCGGTAAAGCTCCAGATAAACGGCCGGTCGCGCGAATCGTATTCAGCGACGCCCGCTTCCTGCTCGATCACCTGCGGGCCGTTGAGGCCCAGCCGCGCTTCGCGCGTCACCACCAGGTAGCTGCACAGCCCCGCCGCGATCGACATGCCGCCGAAGCAGCCCACCGTCCCGGCGATCACGCCCACCACCGGCTGGTAGCGGCGCAGGTCGACGATGGCCGCGTGGATGTCGGCGATGGCGGCCAGTCCCAGATTGGCTTCCTGCAGCCGCACACCGCCGGTCTCGAACAAAATCACGGCGCGCGTGGGCACGCCGCGGCGGTTGTCCTGCGCGGCCAGTTCCAGCGCRCCGGCGATCTTGGCGCCGCCCACTTCGCCCAGGCTGCCGCCCTGGAASGCGCCYTCGATGGCGAGSACSACGGTGGGCTGTCCGCCGATGCGGCCCTTGGCCACCACAACGCCGTCGTCGGCCTGCGGCACTACGCCCTGGCGTTCCAGCCACGGCGAGACCAGTCGATCGAACGGGCCCGCCAGTTCGCGGAAGCTGCCGGGATCGAGCAGCGCATGCGCCCTTGCGCGTGCGCCCAGCTCGACAAAGCTCTCGCGCGTCAGTAGCGATGCGTGGTTCATGATTGCTCCCCGCCATCGGTGCCGAGCGCTTCGAAGGCTTCCGCCAGCCGCATGCCCACCACCCCCGGCGTGGCGCYGAAATCGTGGATGCGGATACGCATGGCGGCGCGCGGTTCGGCGCTGAACACGCGCGAGAGCTGCGCGTCCCAGACCTTGCCGTAGCCGTCCACCGACGTGGTGACATGGATGGTGGTGGTGCCGGACGTACCGGGCTCGACCATCACTTCAAGGTCGCCGGAGCCGACCACGCCTACCAGCACGCGCTGGCTTGCCGGCGCACCGGCGGGATATTCGAACTGGAGCTGTTCCATTAGTTGTCTCCTTGCACGGGGCAATGTACCGGCGGTGTCGCGGATGGCAACCGGTCCAGGAAAAAAGTGGCGGCGAGCAGATCGGCCGCGCCGCCGGGCGAGGCGTTGCAGGCCAGCATGCCGGCTTCCAGGCGGCGCAGCAGGCGGCGTCCGGCCAGCGTGGCGATGCCGCCTGCCGCGAGCACCTGGCTGGCGCCTTCCTGCATCAGCGCAAGCCCTTCGCGGCCGGCGCGGGCCAGCACGCAGGTATCGTCGAGGCGGCGCATGATCGCCAGCAGCGCGTTGACGCGCGCGCTGGGCTCCGCGTCGCCGCGCGCGCGGCTGCGCCGCAGCTCAGGCAGGCCGGCGCGTAGTACATGCGGGAAGCCTGCCTGCGCCTGGCCGCGCGCGCCGCTGACGCCGTAGTCGATGCACGCGCGTTCGCCCTTGTTGCCGGTGTGCGCGGGGCGATGGCGGTCGGGCAGGCGCGCGATGGCGCCGGCGGTCCGTGCCACGCCGTGCGCACTGCGCGTATCCCGGTGCAGGCCAGCCGCGCCCACCAGCAGGCCCAGGCTCCAGATCGCGCCGCGATGCGTGTTGATGCCGCCGGTGGCGCGCATCATGGCGGCCTCGGCGTCCCGGCCGAGCGCGCCCAGCCGCTCGCGCAGCGCCACGCCGGGCCGGGCGGCGCGCATGCCCGCTGCCGCCATTTCGGCGAAGGCGGGGTGCAGCGCGCGCGCCGAGACGCGCATCAGGTCCAGGTTGAGATCGGCATGCGCGCCATTGCCGCGGCCATCGACCAGCCCGGGCTTGGGCGACAGCGCGGCCTCGTCGATCAGCGCGCTCACGGCGAGATCCGCCAGCGCAATCGCCTCCGGTTCGAAGGCGCCATCGATGCCCGGCCCGGCGAGCCATGCGGGGCTCGCCATCACCAGCTCCGGAACCGTGCGGGCGGCTCGTACAGCCCGCCCGACCAGTCGACCAGGTCGGCCATGCTCTTTGCCGCGAGCAGCGAACGGGTTGCCTGGCCGCGTTGCACGCCGAGATCCTCCGGCAGCGCAATCAGGCCGTCGCTGCGCATGCGGCGCGTAGTGGCGGGGTCGTGGCGCAGTCCGATCGGCGTCACGCCGGCGACCGCCGCCAGCATGGCGCGGCGTTCCTCCAGCGAGCGCGCCTTGTAGAGATACGCGATGCCTTCCTCGGTCAGTACATGGGTTACGTCGTCGCCGTAGATCATCACCGGCGCCAGCGGCATGCCGCTGTCCTTCGCCACCTGCACCGCGTCGAGCGATTCGACGAAGGTCGGCTTGCCGCCGGCCTGGAAGGTCTCCACCATCTGCACCACCAGCTTGCGGCCGCGCGCCAGCGGATCGTCGGYCTCGATCAGGTCCAGCCAGGCGGGCGTGGGATGACGCCGCCCGCCGGGGTTGTGGCCCATGTTTGGCGCGCCGCCAAAGCCGGACAAGCGGCCGCGTGTGACCGTGGAGGAATGGCCGTCGCCGTCGATCTGCAGGGTGGAGCCGATGAACAGGTCCACCGCATACTGCCCGGCAAGCTGGCAGAAGGCGCGGTTGGAGCGCATCGATCCATCGGCGCCGGTGAAAAACACATCGGGCCGCGCGGCCACGTAGTTCTCCATGCCGAGTTCGCTGCCGAAGCTGTGCACGCTTTCCACCCAGCCGGATTCGATGGCGGGAATCAGCGTGGGGTGCGGGTTCAGCGTCCAGTACTTGCAAATCTTGCCCTTGAGTCCGAGCGACTCGCCGTAGGTTGGCAGGATCAGTTCGATGGCCGCGGTATTGAAGCCGATGCCGTGGTTGAGCGATTGCACCTGGTGGCGCTCGTACACGCCGCGGATCGCCATCATCRCCATCAGCACGTGCACCGGCTTGATCAGGCGCGGATCGCGCGTGAACAGCGGCTCGCAGAAGAAGGGCTTGTCCGCCTGCACCACGTAGTCGATCCACGAGCCGGGGATATCCACGCGGGGCAGGCCGGCGGGGTCGTCCACGATCTCGTTGACCTGGGCCACCACGATACCGTCGCGGAAGGTGGCGGCCTCCACCAGCGCCGGCGTGTCCTCGGTGCTGGCGCCGGTGTAGAGGTTGCCGTCGCGGTCGGCCTTGTAGCCGGCGATCAGCACGATGTTCGGCGTCAGGTCCACATAGAGTCGCGCGTACAGCTCAATGTACGTGTGGATGGCGCCGACTTCCAGTTGCCCGTCTTCCAGGAACTGCGAGATGCGCAGGCTCTGCGCGCCGGCAAAGGCAAAGTCCAGCTTCCTGGCGATGCCTCGCTCGAACAGGTCGAGGTGTTCCACCCGGCTCACGCTCGGGATGATCATGTGCAGTCCGTGCACCTTGGCCGGGTCCACCCCGGCCAGCGAGCGCGAGAGGAAATCGGCCTGCTTCTGGTTGTTGCCCTCCAGCACCACGCGGTCGCCCGGCGCGGTGATGGCTTCGAGAAAAGGGATGATGTCGGCGGTGGGCACGACGCGGCCGCTGGCAAAGGCGGCGCCGCGGGCAAGGCGGCGGCGCTTCTCCGTGCGGCGGGTGTCCCACTGTCTGTCCGTGGCTGGGTTCGGCATCGCGTCTCCGGTGTGCTTGATGCGGGTGATGGCACCAAGATACGCACGGCGTGCGGCGCAAGCAATGACGCTGCCCGCGGCATCGTTACTCTAGGTGTAAGTGTTGGCGGCACGACATGCAAGCCGGTCACTCGCACTGCGTGCGGACCGAACGCCGCTGCGCGGCGGGCAAATGCCTGTCCGGTCACTACGAGCATTCAAGGCTCCTGGCGCGACGTTAATCCCATGCTAACGATTCACTCCCCGGGTTGATTGATGCGCTGCGGCGGCTCGCCTAGATTGCATCCATACCGGACGGATGTGCGCGCACAAGCCCGCTCCCTGCACCGGCGGACCCGCCGCCCATAGAGCGGGCCAAACACAAACCCGGAACCAGCCTGCGCGCAAGCATGTGGACAGGCCATCAGGAGACAGCACCATGATCATCTACGGAACCGCCTTGCTGGCGCTCTGCCATCTCGCCGGCCTGTTCCTCGGCGAATTGCTGGGGATTGCCATCGGCGTCAAGGCCAATGTGGGCGGCGTCGGCATCGCGATGCTGCTGCTGATTTCGATACGGCTCTATCTGCACGGGCGCGGGCTCTTGCCCAAGGAGACCGAAGCGGGCGTGGGCTTCTGGGGCGCGATGTATATCCCCGTGGTGGTAGCGATGGCTGCGCAGCAGAACGTGGTGGCCGCGCTGCGCGGCGGGCCGGTAGCCCTGATCGCGGCAATCGGCGCGGTGCTGGTGTCAGCCTGCTGCATCGCCGTGCTCAGCCGCACCGGCGACCACGCGCCCTTGCCGCCGCTGCCGTCCCCTGAAGCCACCCCCAGCCACGCTTCGCACTGAGAGGCCGCCATGTCGATTTCCTCCGCACAATCCATTCCCCACCTGCTGGATACCATCCTGTTGCAAAACGGCCTGGTCACCGCCTTCGCTGCCGTTGGCATCATCATGTGGTTGTCCTCGCGCCTGTCACGCTGGCTGACCTTCGGCCGTGTCCATGCCTCCGCCATCGCCATCGTGATAGGCCTGCTGCTGGCTTACTACGGTGGCATCGCCACCGGCAAGGAGAAGGGCCTGGCCGACATCTCGCTGTTCTCCGGTATCGGCCTGATGGGCGGCGCCATGCTGCGCGATTTCGCCATCGTCGCCACCGCCTTCGAAGTGCAGGTCACGGAGGCGCGCAAGGCGGGGCTGGTAGGCGCCATCTCCCTGCTGCTCGGCACCATCCTGCCGTTTATCGTGGGTGCCGCGGTGGCGCGCGCGTTCGGCTACAGCGACGCGGTCAGCATGACCACCATCGGCGCCGGGGCGGTGACGTATATCGTGGGGCCGGTGACCGGCGCCGCGCTGGGCGCCAGCTCCGACGTGATCGCGCTGAGCATTGCCACGGGGCTGATCAAGGCCATCATCGTGATGGTGGGAACGCCCATGGCGGCAGGCTTCCTTGGCCTGAACAACCCGCGCGCCGCGATGGTGTTCGGCGGGTTGGCGGGTACTGTCAGCGGTGTATCGGCGGGGCTGGCGGCGACGGATCGCAGGCTGGTGCCTTATGGTGCGCTGGTGGCGACGTTCCACACTGGCCTGGGGTGCTTGCTGGGGCCGTCGTTGTTGTTTCTGGCGACCAAGGCGGTGGTGGGTTAGTCGACGCCGTCCGGATGAGAGGCGCTCGTTGCAGCAGTGGCAAGCTCGTTTGCTGGATTTCTGATTTGCCCGCTGCAACCATCGCGCCGATGCGCCCTCCCTTATTCCGGATCTCGTTGTGCTGCGCAATCAGGAGGGTTCACGGATGGTTGTCCCGTGGCGCGACGGCGATCAGATTTTTCGCGTCTTCCGCACTTAGCCATCCCGTCCCAGCGCGGCACTGAATCTCGATCCGCCTCGGTGGCAGGCTCTCTTGACGCCCAATTGCGCACCGTTCCCACCTCGCCGCACGGAAGAGCGTTGGTGAGCCGTCAGCCTCGGAGCTTGCAAGTACGGACACTTCCTTCTTCAGGATCACCAACGTGGGGAAATCGCTGCTGCGCTGTATTTCGCGGATGCTGTGCAGGTATTCATTCTCGACCTGGAGCTTGTGGACATAGCTTGCCGCCGATGCGCCGCCAACTAGCAGCACAAGTACGACGAGCCGGACGAGCCAGTTGGTCCAATGGGAAGCAGGGCTCCGAAACCAGAAAATACCAGCTAGCAGGAAAAGGGCCGCAGTGCCAAGCGACCAGGACGCAGTCTGCGCAAGTCGCTGCCCTGAACAATCTTCTCCGCAAATCGGGACAAATCGAGCAAGCGGCAACGAAGCCAAAAGCCCAATGACTGCGCCGATGGCACTTAACAAGACAACGGAAGCCACACGTTTCACTTGATGTCCCAAAACAATATTTCGCTTGAGTTGCCCAGATCAGAGTAAAAGGGCGTGGCATTGACGCCGACCACAAAGCGCAGGAAGTTGGTTACTGCACCCTGAGCACTGCTTGACGTCAACCTGGAGCCATTCCAGAGGTCAATATGACCGCCAGTTGCGTTGGACTGGCCTGAGCGCCTCCAATAGTTCTTGAATGCGACAATGCCAGTACGACCCTTGATTTTCCTCTGCCATTCGGCGCCGGTGATATTTTCCGGTACACCAATGCCGGCGAACGGCTTTAGCCGAAGCCAGTCCGTTTGGCTTGCTCGCTCCCATGACTTCTCCATTGCGGATTCAAATACGTGCCAGATCGGTGTCGATGCGGCAGCGTAGCGCAGTAAGCGAATTTGCATGCGGAAATTTCCGGATACATGCCTGACGCCCACGTTTGGTCCGCTAGAAGGGATTGGCCAGGAATTGGGCGCAACTGCTCAGCCTGTTTGGCTATGTGCAGATTGGCTATTGCACGAAAAATGGTCACGGGTTCGCACTGGGTGCGAGAGCAAGTGCAGAATCCGTTCGGATGGACGCCAAGTGGAATCGCCCCCGCGGCGCCCTTGGGGACGCCTGAGGCGTCACCAATAACGTACTCCACAGGCGTTTGCGCAGAGTCCGTTGCCGGTATCTAGCTCGGCGCCCGCATCGCCAACCTGCACACCGCCGCCAGCGCCAGCAGGTTCGGATCCCGCTCGCGCCGCCGCAGGAAGCTCAGCCCGATGGTCTGGCGCAGCCGGTATTGCGAGGACAGCGGGATCAGCGTCACCTTGTGCGGGAACACGTCGCGCACGCGGCCTGGCAGCAGGGCGTAGCCCACGCCGCCGCTGACCAGGTTCATCAGCGAGAAGATGTCGCCGACCTTCATCACCACATTGGGCGTGAAGTCGGCAATGCGGAAGGCCTCCATAAAGCCTTGATAGGTGATGAAGCCCTCGCTGAGCGTGACGAAGGGCTCGTCCCTGCATTGCCGCAGGTCGATGGATGCTTGCTGCGCGTAGGGCGAATCCGCTGGCGCGGCGAAGTAGATCTCGTCCTCGAACAAGGGAATGGACTCGATCTCCGTATCCGGCTCTGGCATGGCCATCAGCGCCGCGTCGATGGCGCCTTGCTTGAGCTTGAAGAGCAGGTCCGCGTTGGAGCCCAGCACGAGTTCCGCCTGCAGTTCCGGCCGCCTGACCTTGATGCCGATCACCACGTCCGGCACGGTGCGGATGGTCAGCGAATAGAGCGAGCCGATCTTCATGTGATCGGCCGAGTACCCGGCGGCCTGGCGCGTGGCGCGGATGCCGTCGGCCATGGTCTTGATCACATCGTCGGCCACATCCGCCAGCACATGCGCGGCTTCGGTCGGCAGCAGGTTGCGCCCTTCGTGGCGGAACAGGGCGCAGCGCATGCCCTCTTCCAGCGAGTGCAGCGCGCGATGCACGCTGACGGTGCTCACGTCCAGCGCCTCGGCGGCTTTGGCGAGGTTGCCGGTCTCCATGTAGGCAAGCAGGACTTCCAGCTTGCGGAAGGTGATTTCTTCGTTGATCCGGTTTCGCATAGGAGGCGCGGCGTTCGTGCGTGCGGTGGCGGTGACCGGAGCATGATAACCAGATTCGAAGCCGCGCGGCCCCGTGGACAGCACCGGGGCTTCGCAAGCGGCGCTTTGGTTCAGCGCGGCGTCATGCGGATCGCGCCGTCCAGGCGAATGGTCTCCCCGTTCAGCATGGCGTTTTCCAGGATATGCAGCGCGGTCGAGGCGAACTCATCCGGCGTGCCCAGCCGCGCCGGGTGCGGCACCGAGGCGCCGAGCGATGCGCGCACGTTCTCCGGCAGGCGCGCCAGCAGCGGCGTATCGAACAGGCCGGGCGCGATCGTGCAGACGCGGATCATGCGCTGGGCCAGGTCGCGCGCCGCCACCAGCGTCATGCCGACGATGCCGGCCTTGGCCGAGGCGTAGGGGATCTGCCCGATCTGCCCTTCGTAGGCGGCTACCGATGCCGTCAGCACGCAGGCGCCACGCTCGCCGTCGACCGGTTCGTTGCGGGCCATGCGCGCCGCCGCGAGACGCAGCGTGTTGAAGGTGCCGACCAGGTTGATGCGCACGATCGATTCGTACTTTTCCAGCGAACCGGGCTGGCCGTCCTTCTCGACCAGGCGCACCGGGCCGCCCACTCCGGCGCAATGGATCAGCGCGCGCATGGTGCCCAGGGCGTCCGCCGCGTCGAACACGCGGGTCATCTGCGCGGTATCGCAGACATCGGCCTGGACAAAGCGGGCCAGCTCGCCGAGTTCCCGCACGGCGGCGGCGCCATTCTCTTCGGACAGGTCGGCGATCACCACGGCCACGCCGCGCTCGGTGAGGCGGCGGGCGCAGGCGAGGCCCAGCCCCGAGGCGCCCCCGGTGACGACGGCGGACATGTTGGCAAGTTTCATCTGGACTCTCCTCGTTCTTGGTATGGATGCACAGGTACCGGCTCAGAGCCGTTCGATGATGGTGGCGTTGGCCATGCCGCCGGCCTCGCACATCGACTGCAGGCCGTAGCGCTCGCCGCTGTCTTCCAGCGCGTGCAGCATGGTGGTCATCAGGCGCGCGCCCGAGGCGCCCAGCGGATGGCCAAGCGCGATCGCGCCGCCACGCGGGTTCAGGCGCGCGGGATCGGCGCCGAGCGCGCGCTGCCAGGCCAGCGGCACGCAGGCAAAGGCTTCGTTGATCTCGTAGTGGGAAATCGCATCGAGGCCAAAGCCGCTCTTTTCCAGTGCGCGCTTGCTTGACGGGATCGGGGCGGTCAGCATGGTCAGCGGGCTGTCGCCGCACGCATCGAAGGCCACGAAACGCGCCCGCGCATTCAAGCCCAGGCGCGAGGCGGCGCGTTCGCTCATCAGCAGGATGGCACAGGCGCCGTCGCTGATCTGCGAGGCATTGCCCGCGGTTACGTTCCAGCCGATCTGCGGGAAGCGCTGGCCCAGCGCCTCGTCGCGAAACGACGGCGCCAGCGTGGCAAGGCGCTCGGCCGTGGTGGCGGGGCGGATGGTTTCATCGTGCTGGACCAGGCCGGCGGCGGTGCGGATCGGCAGGATCTCGCGGCGGAAAGCGCCAGCTTCTTGCGCCTGGTGCGCGCGCTGGTGTGATTGCGCGGCGTAGTTGTCGAGGTCGCCGCGCGACAGTTCCCACTGCGCCGCGACCAGCTCCGCCGCCACGCCCTGCGACACCAGCCCGGGCGCGTAGCGCGCCTCGAAGGACGGCCCGTAGGGGTTCTGCCCGATGCGGCCGGAGCCCATCGGCACGCGGCTCATCGATTCGATGCCGCAGGCGATCACGATATCGTAGGCGCCCGCCATGATGCCTTGCGCGGCAAAATGCACGGCCTGCTGGCTGGAGCCGCACTTGCGGTCGATGGTGGTGGAAGGCACATGCTCGGGAAAGCCGGCCGCCAGCCACGCGACGCGGCCCGGCGTGGCGGACTGCTCGCCCACCTGGCTGACGCAGCCGGTGATGACGTCTTCCACCAGCCCTGGGTCCAGCTTGTTGCGCTCCACCAGCCCGGCCAGCACCTGCGCCAGCAATTCCGTGGGGTGCAACCCGGTAAAGGCCGAGCCGGGCTTGGACCGGCCCATGGGGGATCGGATGGCGTCTACGATGACGGCTTGCTGCATGGCGGTGCTCCGGATGTGCGGGGATGGAAGTTGGTGTGGTGCCGGATCAACTGCCGGTGAACGCCGGCTGGCGCTTGTCCAGGAAGGCGGAGACCGCTTCCCGGTGGTCCGCGGTCTGGTGCGACAGCGCCTGGAAGCCGGCCGACAATTCCAGCAGCGTATCCAGCCGTGTGTGCAGCGCTTCGCGCAGCAGGCGCTTGGCCAGCCGTACCGCATGCGGCGGATTGGCGGCGATGYGCTCCGCCAGTTCATTGGCCGTGGGCAGCAACTGCTCCGCCGGCACGACGCGCGAAACGAGATTCCACTCCAGCGCCTGGCGCGCATCGATGACCTGCCCGGTAAAGGTCAGCTCCGCCGCTCGCGACAGCCCGATCACGCGCGGCAGCAGCCACGCGCCGCCATCGCCCGGAATGATCCCCAGTTTGACGAAGCTCTCGGCAAACTGCGCCTGCTCCGAGGCAATGCGCATATCGCACATGCACGCCAGATCGAGGCCCGCGCCCATGGCCGCGCCATTGACGGCGGCAATCACCGGCACCTCCAGGTTGAACAGCGCCAGCGGCAGCCGCTGGATGCCCAGGCGATAGTCCTGGCGAATCTCCATGCCCGGCACCTGGCCTGAGGCCTGGCGCTCCATGTCGCGGATATTGCCGCCCGACGAGAACGCGGAGCCGGCGCCGGTGATGATCACCGCGCGCACGCTGGTGTCGCGGTGGATGCGGTCGATGGCATCCAGGAAGTCGGCCACCGCGGTATTGCCGGTGAGCGGGTTGCGCCGCTCGGGCTCGTTCATGGTCAGGGTCGCGATGTGGCCCTGTTGTTCATAGCGCAGGAAGCTGGTCATGCGGAGTCTCCTAGTTGGCGTGTCAGGCGTGTCTGCTTGGCCTTGCTCTGGTGACGAATGTCATGGCTTGGGAATGCTGGCACGATCGGTGCTGTTGCCGGGCGGGGACGACACCATCATCCTGGTGGGCCGTTCGGGCTAGTCGGCGCGCGGCGCCGGTGCCGGGCACGAGTGCGCTGGCGGCCATGGCGGCCAGCGGCAGGCGGCGGACAGGGTGCATCGGGTCTCCTCTTGTACCCCGGCTCCGGGGCCGGGTTTATCCCAAAAGGCTAAGGGACCGTGCCGCTAGGTGTCCAATATTCATTTCAGCGGCAGTGATATCCCATGGATATCGGCGGCGGCGAGCTTGCACTGCCGTCCTGCGGTCCGTGTGCTGCATTATTCGCACGACGCAATACGATATTGCTTCGCATGGTGATCATTTGCATCCTAACTATATGGCTGCTATCATTTAGTCCATGCCTCCTATCGACGCCCTCCGTTTCGCCTTTACCGGCCAGCTCATGCTGGCCGGCCGCCAATGGCGCCAGATCTCCCAGGGCGCCGTCACCGCCTACGGCATTTCCGCCGCGGCCGCCGGGCCCTTGTTGTTTATCCGCCGCCTTGGCGGCGGTGTGCGCCAGGTCAGGCTGGCCGACTATGTGGGGCTCGAAGGCGCATCGCTGGTGCGCTTGCTCGACCAGCTCTGCGCCGCCGGCCTGGTGCGCCGGGAGGTCGATGCGAACGACCGGCGGGCCAATACGCTCTGGCTGACCGACGCCGGCGAGGCGCTGGCCGAAAGAATCGAGATCGAACTCAAGCAAGTGCGCGCCACGGTCTTCGCCGACATCAGCGAGCAGGATTTCGAGGGCGCCATGCGCGTTCTCGACGCACTCGCACGCGCCGCCGAGTCCGCGCCCAATACCGCTTCCGGGTCCTGAGAACATGTTGAGCTGGCCAACCGGAAGAGACTGGATCTTTTCCTTTAAAGCCTTTGCAGCGGCCATGCTGGCGCTGTTCATCGCGCTGTACCTCGGTCTGCCGCGCCCCTACTGGGCGATGGCTTCCGTGTATATCGTGGCGCATCCGCTCACCGGCGCGACCCGCTCCAAAGCGCTGTACCGCGTGCTCGGCACGCTGCTGGGCGCGGCCGCGGCGGTTGCCATGGTGCCGCCGCTGGTCAATGCGCCGGTCTTGCTGATGGCCGCGGTTGCGTTGTGGATCGGGGTCCTGCTCTATATCGCCCTGCTGCACCGTACGCCGCGCAGCTATGTGTTCATGCTGGCGGCCTATACGCTGCCCATGGTGGCGTTGCCTGCCGTGGGCGATCCCGGCGGCGTGTTCGATCTCGCGGTGGCGCGCGCCGAGGAAATCTGCCTGGGCATCCTGTGCGCGAGCATCGTCGGCTCGACCATCTTCCCGGCCAAGGTGGCCACGGTGCTCGGCCAGAGATCCGCGCAATGGCTGGCCGATGCCGCGTTGTGGGCCACCGATATGCTATCCGCGCAGCCGGCCGCCAAGGTCTCGCGCCATCACAGCCGGCACCGGCTGGCCGCCGACATCCTCGCGCTCGACCAGTTGATCAGCCAGCTTTCTTACGACGCCGAAAGCGCCGCGCGCGTGAAGCACGCGCAGGAGTTGCGCGGCCGCATGACCATGCTGCTGCCCGTGCTGTCGTCGCTGGCCTCCGTGGTGGAGGCGCTCCACCAGCACGCGGCGGGCGTGCCCCGCCGGCTGTCGCAGAACATGGCGCAGGTCTCGGCGTGGATCGGGGAGGGCGCGCAAGCGCCGCTGCCCGCGTTGCAGTTGTCTCCTGCCGCGCCCGCCGATGACGCGGGTCTCGATGCCGGCAGCGCCGGCCCGGACTGGCACGCCGCGCTGGCCGCCACCGCCGAAGGCCGTTTGCTCGAACTGATGGAGCTGTGGCAGGACTGCGTCTCKCTGCAGCGCCGCATCGGCGAGGCCGCCCCGCAGGGCGACTGGACGCCGGTGTTCCAGCGCTGGGGCGTGGGCGCGGCGCGGCACTACGATCACGGCATGCTGCTGTTCTCCACCGCCACGACCGCCCTGGCCATTTTCTGCATGGGCCTGGTCTGGATCTGGACGGGCTGGGCGGACGGCGCCGGCGCCGTCGCGCTGGGCGCGGTGTCCTGCTGCTTCTTTGCCGCGATGGACGAGCCGGCGCCGATGATCCGCTCCTTCTTCCGCTGGAACGTGGTCTGCCTGGTCTTGGCAACGGTCTACCTGTTCGTGGTCCTGCCCAACGCGCACGACTTCGAGATGCTGGTGCTGATGTTCGCGGCGCCTTACCTGCTCATCGGCCTGATGATGGCGCAGCCGCGGCTTGCGCTGATCGCCATGCCGCTGGCGGTGGTCACCGCCAACGATATTGGCCTGCAGGGCGCATACAACGCCGACTTCAATGCCTTCTTCAACGGCAACGTGGCGGGTATCGCGGGCATCCTGTTCGCGCTGGTGTGGACCCTGGTGGCCCGCCCCTTCGGCACCAGGGCGGCGGTGCGCCGGCTGGTGCGCGCGAGCTGGGGCGACATTGCCCGCAATGCCACCGGCCGCGAACCCGGCGAGCACGCCAACCTGCGCGCCCGCATGCTGGACCGGCTGGCGCAGATCGTGCCGCGGCTGGCCGCCAGCGAGGATGAAACCACCAGCGACGGCTTCACCGAAGTGCGCGTCGAACTCAGCACGCTGGCGCTGCAGCGCGAGCTGCCCGCGCTGGCGCCGGAACACCAGCGTGCCGTGCGGCGCGTGCTGCAGGGCGTGGCCAGCTACTACCAGGCACGCCTGGATGCCAGGGCCGAAGCCCCGCCGCAGGTGCTGCGCGAGCGGATGGGCAAGGCGATCCGCAAGGTGGCCACGCGTGCCGACCAGGCCTCGCGCGAGGCGTTTGCCGCGCTGGTGGAAATGCACGTCGCCTTGTTTTCGGCAGCGCCCCTGGCGATGAGCCCGGCTGTGGCTCAGGCCGCAAGCCCGGCCGGAATGGAGAAATGAGCATGGAATCGATCAATACAGCGAGCAATGGCAATGAGCGGTGAAGTCGACGTCTATGGTGTGTTTGTCCCGAGCCTGCTGGCGTGGATGCTGGTGGCTTTCCTGATCACCGCCTGCACGCGCGCCGTGCTGGCGCGTGTGGGCTTTTACCGG
>NZ_JBFTLX010000084.1:0-24947 GCF_056396665.1 Cupriavidus sp. 05T313
GAACCACCCCTTCCCATCCCGAACAGGACCGTGAAACGACTCCACGCCGATGATAGTGCGGATACCCGTGTGAAAGTAGGTAATCGCCAGGCTCTCCCTTGAAACCCCCCAGTACGAAAGTACTGGGGGGTTTTGCTTTTGCGGCGGCGTCAACGTTGTCGCAGAAGTCCCCCAATCAGGGTACTGGAGCCTTCCTTCCCCCATATCGTTCTGTTACCGTAGCCCCAAGCGAGGGCACAGTCCCCCGTGACGCAGTTCGATGCATCGACGCAGTTCGAAAGATTTCAAAGATCCGATGCCGGCGAGCGCGATAGCGCACCGCCGGCAGTGGCATCCAGGCGGGGGATCAATGGCGGCCAGATTTTGCCTGTCGGCACTGACCGGCGTGGTAGGTGCGCTTACTTTGGCGGGTTGCGGCACACTGGAAACGGCGTCCACCGAGCGTGCGCCGGTCGTGCAATCGGGCCCTGGGGCCATGGCTGCCGCCTCGGCGATCGATTGCGGCAGCTTTGCCACGCATATCGATCAACTCAGGCATGCCGTGCCGACGGACACGCTGGTTCCACCCGGGCCGCCGGCTCGGGACCTCGCTTCGTCGAGCGAGGAACACGCCGAAGTCGACCATGGCAGCGAGGTGGAAGAACACCCTACACTAAAGGGGCTGCCGTTGTTTTCGGCGGCTCCCTATGGGCTTAGCAAGCCAGCAGGCTGGCAGCCCTGGACCGTCAACCGAAACAAGCTTCCCACCCGTTATACCTTGACCGAAGTCGACCGACGCATGGTGTTACATGCAGAAGCCGACAGTTCGGCCTCGGGCCTGTATGTGCCGTTGGTGGGGCGCGAGCCGGGCATGCTGAACTGGACGTGGAAGACGCGCGACGTAATCCGCAGTGCCGACAATAGCCAGGCCCCGCGCGAGGACTCGCCGCTGCGCATCTTCGTCGCGTTCGATGGCGACAAGGGCAGTCTCTCGCTCAAGGATCAACTGATGTACGAGATGGCGCGGCTGACGACAGGGCGTGAGATGCCCTATGCCACGCTCATGTACATTTGGGGAGGGCGCAAGCCGGAAGGCTCCGTGCTGTCGAACCCGCACACCGAGCGCGTGCGCATGATCGTGGTGGATTCCGGTACCCGCCACACCAACGAATGGCGTTGCCATCGGCGCGACTTGCGCGCCGACTACCGCAAGGCCTTCGGGACCGATCCGGGGAAGGTAGTGGCGATCGGGCTCATGACCGATACCGACAATACCAAGAGCCGCGCTGAAAGCTGGTACGGCGACATCGCGCTGGACTGATACCCTTTCAACGTCATGACTCCGCGCCGGCGTTGCAGGCCGGCGCGGCGCTGATCTGCGTACTCAGGCAGGAGCCAGCCACTTTTCCACCAGCTTTACGAAGAAGGTCGAGCCAACAGGCAGGATCTCGTCGTTGAAGTCATAGCTCGGGTTGTGCAGCATGCACGGGCCAAGGCCATGGCCGGCTTCGCGGTGCACGCCTTCACCATTGCCGATGAACAGGTAGCACCCCGGTTTTTCAAGCAGCATGAAGGAGAAATCCTCGGCGCCCATGGTCGGCTCGATCTTGTCGTCGACGTTGTCCGCACCCACCAGTTCCCTTGCCACTTCCGCGGCAAACACCGTTTCCGCCTCGCTGTTGACGGTGGGTGGGTAGTTGCGATGAAACTCGAAATCCACGGTGCAATCGAACGCGCTTGCCACAGCCCGCGCGACTTCTTCCATGCGGCGCTCGATCAGATCAAGCACAGGCAGGGTGAAGGTGCGCACCGTGCCGCCGATCCAGGCCTCATCCGGCACGATATTGGTGGCGTCGCCGGCATGGAACTGCGTGACCGAAATCACCGCGGCATCGATCGGACGCTTGTTGCGCGTGATGATGCCTTGCAGCGCCGAGACAATTTGCGTTCCGGTGAAAACGGGATCGTTGCCATTGTGCGGCAGCGCAGCATGCGCGCCCTTGCCGTGCACGACGATGCGGAATTCGTTGCTCGACGCCATCAGTGGCCCGGCCGTGGTGCCGAAGCTGCCGGCAGGCATGCCGGGCCAGTTGTGCATGCCGAACACGGCATCGCAGGGAAAGCGCTCGAACAGGCCGTCCTTGATCATTTCGCGGGCGCCGCCGCCGCCTTCCTCGGCCGGCTGGAAAATCAGGTTGATGGTGCCGTCGAAGTTCCGGTGCTCGGCCAGATAGCGCGCTGCCCCCAGCAGCATCGCCGTATGGCCGTCGTGGCCGCAGGCGTGCATGCGTCCATCGTGCTGCGAGCGGTGGCCGAAGGTGTTGGCCTCCTGCAGCGGTAGCGCATCCATATCGGCGCGCAGGCCGATGCTGCGGCCGCTATTGCCATTGCGGATCACACCAACCAGGCCGGTGGTGCCAAGGCCGCGATGAACTTCGATGCCCCAGGCGGCGAGGTTCTGCGCCACCACGTCCGAAGTCCGTTCCTCCTTGAAGCAAAGCTCCGGGTGGGCGTGGATGTCGCGTCGGATGGTGCGGATCTCGGCTTGCGCCTGAAGAATTTCGGGGATGAGTGTCATGATGCCAGTTTGGGCGAGGGATATCCGGATCATACGACGCCTTGCGTGAAAGCGCCAAAACAGGCGCCCGGCAGGCCACAAGTGCGCGATTACGCGCGTGCGCGTGATGCACTGCGGGCAAGACAGCGCGGGGGTTTCCCCGCATTGCCCCGCAGGGTCCACTGCTGGAACAGTTCATGCTTGATGTGCCTGCCCGGCAACGTTGCCGCTGATCGCCCATCCAGCCGCACCAAAATGCGGCGCCCGGCGCGATGTGCCAACGCTGCCCTTAGTAGTTGTTTGCTACCATTTTTCCCCTGGGAGAGTTGCGCGATGTCCCTTCGCACATGCAAGAAGGCATTCGGTGCCATGGTGGTAACCGCGGCCATGAGCTTCGGTTTTGCCAGCCAGGCCCACGCGGTCGATTTCAAGCTGGCCATGAGTTCGCCCCCGACCTCGATGGATCCGCATTTCTATAACCTGTTCTCGAACATCAACGTCTCCGAGCACATGTTCGAGTGTCTCGTGAAGATGGACGCGGACAGCAAGATCATTCCCGGCCTGGCCGAGTCCTGGAAGCTGGTCAACAACCTGACCTGGGAATTCAAGATCCGCAAGGGCGTGAAGTTCCACGATGGCTCCGAGCTCACCACCGAGGACATCATCTGGTCGCTCGAGCGCCCGGCCACCATCCTGAACAGCCCCGGCAAGTTCGACGTCTACACCAAGGCGATCATCAACAAGAAGGTGATCGACAAGTACACCATCCAGCTCACCACCAACACACCGTACCCGCTGATGCTGAACGACCTGACGTCGATCTTCATCGTGCAGAAGAAGGCGACGCAGGGCCTGACCTCGGACGACTTCGCGCAGGGCAAGGGCATGATCGGCACCGGCCCCTTCAAGTTCGTCAACTATGCGCGCGACGACCGGGTGGACCTGGTGAAGAACCCTGACTACTGGGGCCCCAAGCCTGCGTGGGACAAGGTGACGCTGCGCTTCATCCCGAATCCGGCCACGCGCATGGCGGCGCTGCTGTCCGGCGACGTGCAGGCCATCGAGAACGTGCCGACGCCAGACCTGCCGCAGGTGCGCAAGGATCCCAAGCTGACGTTCTTCTCGAAGATCTCGCACCGCGTGATCTACCTGTACACCGATGACAAGAAAGACAAGTCGCCCTTTGTCACCACCAAGGAAGGTGCGCCGATGGACAAGAACCCGCTGAAGGATGCGCGCGTGCGCAATGCCATCAGCATGGCCATCAACCGGCAGGGCATCAAGGACCGCTTGATGGAAGGCCTGTCCGAACCGACCAACAACCTGGTGCCGCCCACGCTGTTCGGCTACAACCCCAACCTGAAGACGGTCAAGTACGACCCGGAAGGCGCCAAGAAGCTGCTGGCGGAGGCGGGCTATCCGAACGGCTTCGGTATTACCCTGCACACGCCTAACAATCGCTACGTCAACGACGAGAAGATTGCCCAGACCATTGCGCAGAACCTGACCCGCATCGGCATTACGACAAAGGTGGAGGGCATGCCGATGGCAACCTACTCGTCCAAGGGCATCAAGCACGAGTTCTCGTTCGGCTTGCTGGGCTGGGGCGCGCAAACCGGCGAAGTCAGCTCGCCGCTGCGCGCGCTGCTGGCTTGCGAGGATCCGAAGAAGGGCTTTGGCACGACCAACTGGGGTGAGTACTGCAATCCGAAGATGGACGTGGTACTGGAAAAGGCGCTGGCCACCGTGGATGACGGCGAGCGTTCCAAGCTGTTGCAGGAAGCTACCGCGATTGCCATCAACGATGGCGGTATCATCCCGATCCATCAGCAGGTGACGACCTGGGCTACCCAGAAGGGCATCACGTACGTGCCTCGTACCGACGAACGGACGTACGCGCACAATTTCAAGCCGCAGTGAAGTGACAAGTGAAACGCCGGGGGCGCGGCCATGACATCGTGCCCCCGGACAAGAATGCATCCGCAGGTATAAGCGGGAAGCATCCGCGGTCTGTGCGGCCGCTTCCCTACGATTCATCCCCGGACGGTAGCCGGGCCTAGCCACGAGCCGACTGCCGGTGCAGCCAGGCGGCGCCCACAGGCGCCGTGGCCTGTCATCGGCGAAGGAAAGCTTCCGAACATGCTGGTTTTTATCATTCGACGCTTGATGCAGAGCGTAGTTGTGCTCTTCGTCATGTCCTTGCTGGTCTTCCTGGGCGTCTTTGCCATCGGCAACCCGGTCGATATCCTGATCAATCCTCAGGCCGACCAGGAGGACATCAAGCGCACCATTGCCGCGCTTGGCCTGGACAAGCCACTCTGGGAACAGTACTGGATCTTCCTGCGCAATGCGTTGCACGGCGATCTGGGCACTTCTTTCGCGCACGGCACGCCGGCGCTCAAGCTGATCTTCGAGCGCATGCCGGCCACCATGGAGCTGGCCGTGTGCGCCATCCTGCTGGCCGTGCTGCTCGGCATTCCGCTCGGCTTGTGGGCGGGCCTGCGTCCCGGCGGCGTAGCCGGCAAGACCATCATGGGTGTCTCCATCCTCGGCTTTTCGCTGCCGACCTTCTGGGTCGGGCTGATGCTCATCATGGTGTTCGCGGTGCAACTGGGCTGGCTGCCGTCCAATGGGCGCGGCGAGACCGCATCGCTGCTTGGCATCCCCGTCAGCTTCCTCACGATGGACGGTTTGCGCCACCTGCTGCTGCCGGCGGTGACGCTGTCGCTGCTCAATATCGCCATGGTGATCCGGCTCACGCGCGCCGGCACGCAGGAGGCGATGATGCAGGACTACGTCAAGTTCGCGCGGGCCAAGGGCCTGTCCAACTCGCGCATCGTGGGCGTGCATGTGCTCAAGAACATCATGATCCCCATCGTCACGGTGATTGCCCTGCAGTTCGGCTCGATCATCGCCTTTGCCATCGTGACCGAATCGATCTTCGCGTGGCCCGGCATGGGCAAGCTGATCATCGATTCCATCCAGTTGCTCGACCGCCCGGTCATCGTGGCCTACCTGATGGTGATCGTGACGCTGTTCATCCTGATCAACCTGCTGGTGGACATCATCTACAGCGTGCTCGATCCGCGCGTGCGTATCGCCGACAACAAGGGCTGAGCTCATGACAACCGCAATCGAAACCGAATCCGCGGCGGCACCGCTGCCGCTAGCCGAACAGACCCCGCTGCGGCGCTTCGCCAGCCAGTTCTTCTCCAGCAAGATCGCGGTGACCGGCCTGGTCCTGCTGATCGCCATCGTGCTGATCGCGCTGCTCGCGCCATGGCTGTCGCCGCAGAACCCTTATGACCTCGCCACACTGAATGTGCTCGACTCGCGCATGGCCCCTGGCGAGAAGTCCGACGACGGCATGACCTTCCTGCTTGGCTCGGACGAGCAGGGCCGGGATATTCTCTCCGCCGTGATGTACGGCCTGCGCATCAGCATCGGCGTAGGCGTTGTCAGTACGGTGATCGCGCTGCTGCTGGGCGCCACGCTGGGCCTGATCGCCGGCTTCCTCGGCGGCCGGGTCGAGGCCATCATCATGCGCGTGGCCGACCTGCAGCTGTCGTTCCCGCCCATCCTGCTGGCGCTGATCCTGCTGGCTTTCCTGCGTCCGGGCATCGGCAATATCGTGATCGCGCTGGTGGCTGTGCAGTGGGCTTATTACGCGCGCACCACGCGCAGCGCGGCGCTGGTCGAGCGGCGCAAGGAATATATCGAAGCCGCCACCTGCCTCGGGCTGTCGCCAGCGCGGATCATGTTCCGCCACCTGCTGCCCAATTGCCTGCCGCCGCTGATCGTGATCGCTGCGCTGCAGGTGGCATCGGCGATCACGCTGGAAGCCACGTTGTCCTTCCTCGGCCTGGGCGTGCCCATTACCGAGCCGTCGCTGGGCTCGCTGATCGCCAACGGCCAGCAATACATGTTGTCCGGCAAGTACTGGATCAGCTTCTTCCCGGGTATTGCGCTGGTGGTCACCATCGTGGCCATGAACCTGGTCGCCGACCAGCTGCGTGACGTACTCAATCCGCGCCTGCAAACGCAGTAACGCAGCACGACAGGAGCGAACATGAGCAAACCGACCCTAGTGGTAGAAGGTCTCAAGACCCAGTTCTTTACGCGTGGCGGTGTCGCGCGCGCCGTCGACGACGTTTCGTTCTCGGTCGGCCGCGGCGAGATCATGGGCCTGGTGGGCGAGTCCGGCTCGGGCAAGTCGATGACCGGTTACTCGATCATGGGCCTGATCGATCCGCCCGGCAAAGTGGTGGACGGCCGTATCGAGCTGACCAGCCGGGATGGCGTCACGCGCGACCTGCGCAACCTCACGCCGGCGCAGATGCGCGACGTGCGCGGCAACCGCATCGCGATGATCTTCCAGGATCCGATGATGACGCTGAACCCGGTCCTGCGCATCGATACGCAGATGATCGAAGCGGTGCTGGCGCATGAGAAGGTCGACAAGGCGGTGGCGCGCGAGCGTGCCCGCAACGCGTTGGCCCGCGTCGGCATTCCCTCGCCGGACGAGCGCYTGMSCGCCTAYCCKCACCAGTTCTCSGGCGGCATGCGCCAGCGCGTGGCGATTGCCATCGCSCTGTTGAACAAGCCCGACCTGATCATYGCCGAYGAGCCSACCACSGCGCTGGACGTAACCATCCAGGGCCAGATTCTCTACGAGATGCAGAAGCTGTGCCGCGAATCCGGCACCGCGCTGATCTGGATCACCCACGACCTGTCCGTGGTGGCCGGCCTGGCCGACTCCGTTTGCGTAATGTATGCCGGCAAGATTGTCGAAGCCGGCGACGTGCGCCAGGTGCTCGAGCGGCCCCAGCATCCCTATACCCATGGCCTGATCAGCTCCGCGCCTTCGCGCAATCCGCGCGGCGCGCCGCTGCGCCAGATTCCTGGCATGACGCCGTCGCTGCTGAACCTGCCGGCTGGCTGTGCTTTTCGCGAACGTTGTGCCTATGCTACCGATGTGTGCAAGACGACACCACCGCTGGATACTGCTGCGGACGGACGTCGCCTGCGCTGCTTTCATCCGGTCCTTGCAGAGCAGGAGGCCGCATGAGCGCCACCGTTGTTGATCCCGCACTCGCTGCCATGACGTCCGAACCCGTTGCAGAACCCACGCCCAGCGCACCGATTCTCGAGCTGAAAGGCGTATCCAAGCGATTCGTCAAATCGCTCGACACCGCAGCCAAGATCGCCAATGTGTTCGGCGCCGGCGCGCAGGAAGAAGTGGTGCATGCCGTGGACCGCGTCGACCTGGCCATTCGCGCCGGCGAGGTGGTCGGCCTGGTCGGCGAGTCCGGTTGCGGCAAGTCCACGCTGGGCCGCATGGCCGTGGGCCTGCATTCGCTGACGGAAGGTTCGCGGTACTGGAAGGGGGTCGATCTGGACCGCCTGCCGCCCGAGAAGAAACGAGAGAAGCAACTGGCGATCCAGATGATCTTCCAGGATCCCTATGCCTCGCTGAATCCGCGCCTGCGCGTGATGGACATCGTCGGCGAGGCGCCGGTGGTGCACGGCATGGTGCCGCGCGGCGAGCAGAAACGTTATGTGGAGGACATGCTGGTGCGGGTGGGCATGGACCCCACCGTGCTGCGCCGCTTTCCTCACCAGTTCTCGGGCGGGCAGCGTGCGCGGATCGGCATCGCGCGGGCGCTGGCGGTCAAGCCGGAATTCCTGGTGTGCGATGAGTCGGTGGCTGCACTCGATGTGTCGATCCAGGCCCAGGTGCTGAATCTCTTCATGCGCTTGCGGCAGGAGCTGAACCTGACCTATCTCTTCATCAGCCACGATCTCGGCGTGGTGAAGCACATCRGCGATCGCGTGGTGATCATGTACCTGGGGCGGGTGGTGGAGTCGGCGCCGGCGGAGGATGTGTTTGCCAGTCCGAATCATCCTTATACGCAGGCGCTGCTGGCGGAGGCTCCCAAGCTGGAGGTTGGCAAGAAGACGTTTGTGGCGATCAAGGGGGAGATTCCGTCACCGTTGCATCCGCCGCCTGGGTGTCATTTCCATCCGCGTTGCCCGCATGCGATGCCGCGTTGCCGGGAGGAGCAGCCGTTGCTCAAGGAGATTGCGCCGATGCGCTTTTCGGCTTGCCATTTGAATGATATGGCGTAGGGAGGATCGGGCTTGACTGCCTGACGTCAACGTCAGTTTCACCTCCCCTCCGGGGAGGTGGTGGCCTGCTTTTCCGTCTTGGTTTCTGTCCTGGCAAAAAGGTGGGCAAAAGAGCGCCCACATTTGGCGTGGGACGCCTTTACGTCAGCGAATCACCTGCCCCCTTGAGTTGATGATGGTCATCTCGACAAATTTCGAGCCGATGTGGCTGTCGGGGCTGAAGTTGATGATGTAGCCGCCCAGGTCGAGGCTCTTCATGCCTTCCAGTGCTGTGATCAGCTTTTCGCGGGTCAGGTCTTTGCCGGCCCGGCGCAGGCCTTCGGCGAAGGCCTTGGCGGCAATAAAGCCTTCGATGCTGGCGTAGTCGAACTCGTTGGGCTTGCCGGCCGCCTGCAGCAGGCGCAGGTATTCGCGCACCACCGGCAGCGTGGCATTGCCGGGATGGGGCATGACCTGCGAAATGATCACGCCACTGCCCTTGGGGCCGACTTCCTTGGCCAGCGCCTGGGTGCCGACAAACGAGACGTTATAGAACTGGCCATTGAAGCCGCGGCGCAGGGCTTCCTTGACGAAGGCGCCCGTGGTCCGGTATGCGTTGATCATCACCACCGCGTCGGGCTTGGATTTCATCGAGCCTTGCATGGCGTCGCCGATTTCCACGGTATTGCGCACCACGCCCTCGCGCGCGACGATCTGCACGCCGCTGTCGGGCGCCGCCTTGAGCGCGCGTTCGAGTGCTCCCAGGCCTGCCTTGCCGTAGGCATCCTCGTTGTACACCACCGCCACCCGCTTGAGGCCGGTCACGCGGATCTGGCGCAGGATGGCCGCGGCCTCTTCGTTGAAGCCCGCACGCACGTGGAAGGCGTAGCGGTTGAATGGTTCGCGCAGCGACTGGGCGCCGCTGTAGGGGGCGAAGAACGGCACCCGGGCCTGGGTTGCCAGTGGCAGCGAGGCCTCGCCGGTCTCGGTGCCCACGTAGCCGAACAGCGCGAAGACATGGTCGTCGTCGATCAGCGCGCGCGTGTTCTTGGCGGCGGATTCCGGCTCGTTGAAGTCGTCGAGGACCTTGAGTTCGATCTTGCGGCCGTAGATCCCGCCCTGCTGGTTGACGTAGTCGAAGTAAAGCCGCGCGCCGGCATTCAGCTGCTTGCCGAGCATGGCGGTCGGCCCGGTGAGCGCGGCCGACTGGCCCAGCAGGACGGTGTCGGCGCTGACGCCGCTTTCGGCGTTGGCACTGGCAATGAATGACGAGCCGATGGCGCACGCCACCAGCAGGCCGGCAATGCGCCAGCCCCTGACCCCAGAATGCACTTGCATGGTTTCCCCGTGAAAGACGGTGTTTTCTTTACCCGTGAATGCCTTGCCGGTCTGTGCCGGCGCTGCCCTGTCGCCATCTGCTGGCGCAGCGTCGGGCTATCATAATCGAATACAATCGGAGCCTAACAATTTCCCCAGCGGCGCCCGTCGGGACGACGCCGGCGTACAACACGCGAGGCCGCCAGGATGCCCGGCATGCCCGCCTCGCGTGCCTGGCCGTCCAGCCGCCCCCCGATCCCGGCCATGCCGCCCGTCCCCAATCGTTTGCCAGGAGATTCCATGGCCTCCCGCATCGTCCGTGCCGCCTGTCCGCACGATTGTCCCGATACCTGTGCCTTGCTGGTCACCGTCGAGGACGGCCGCGCCACCAAGGTGGCGGGTGATCCGGACCACCCTGGCACCCAGGGCGTGCTTTGCACCAAGGTGTCGCGCTATACGGACCGCACCTACCATCCCGACCGCCTGCTGACACCGATGAAGCGGGTCGGCCCCAAGGGCGAAGGCAAGTTCGTGCCGATTTCCTGGGACGAGGCGCTGGACACCGTGGCTACCCGCCTGTCGGCCATCGCCGGGCGGGATCCGCAGGCGATCGTGCCGTATAGCTATGCCGGCACCATGGGCCTGGTGCAGGGCGAGAGCATGGCGGCGCGTTTCTTCCACAAGCTGGGCGCCTCGCTGCTCGACCGCACCATCTGTGCCAGTGCCGGTGCAACCGCGCTGCGCTATACCTACGGCGCGAGTATCGGCATGGACATCGAGCATGTTCCCGACGCCAGGCTCATCATCATCTGGGGCGGCAACCCGATTGCCTCCAACCTGCACTTCTGGACACGCGTGCAGGAAGCCAAGCGGCGCGGCGCCACGCTGGTGGCGATTGACCCGTACCGGTCGCTGACCGCCGAAAAATGCCATCGCCATATCGCCCTCATGCCCGGCACGGACGGCGCGCTGGCGCTGGCGATCATGCATGTGCTGATGCGCGACGATCTGCTCGATCACGAGTACATCGACAGCCACACGGTGGGGTTCGAGGCACTGCGCGAGCGTGTGCGGGCCTATACGCCGGCGCATGCGGCCAAGCTGTGCGGCATCGACCCCGAGGACATCGAGTGGCTGGCCGGCCTCTACGGGCAACTGGCGGTGCGCGAGCGCCAGCCGGTGGTGATCCGGCTGAACTATGGCATGCAGCGCTCCCACGGCGGCGGCCAGGCGGTGCGCGCTGTCGCCTGCCTGCCGTCGCTGGTGGGGGCGTGGCGCCATGCGGCCGGCGGCCTGCAACTGTCCACTTCGGGCTTCTTCCCGGTGGACAACGCGGCACTGCAACGGCCGGACCTGCTGCCGGACCTGCCGGCGTTGCYGCGCACGGTCAATATGAGCACCATCGGCGATGCGCTGCTGGACGCCGGCGGCGAGAGCGGACCCAGGATCGAGGCGCTGGTGGTCTACAACAGCAACCCGGTGGCGGTGGCGCCGCAGTCGACCAAAGTGGCGGAAGGCTTCGCGCGGGAAGACCTGTTCACCGTGGTGCTGGAGCAGTTCCGCACCGATACCGCGGACTATGCCGATATCCTGCTGCCGGCCACCACCCAGCTCGAGCATGTGGACGTGCACAAAGCCTACGGGCATACGTACTTCCTCGCCAACAACCAGGCCATCGCTCCGTTGGGCGAGGCGCTCCCCAATACCGAGATCTTCCGCCGGCTGGCGCAGCGCATGGGCTTTGACGAGCCGTGCTTTGCCGACAGCGACGAAGACATTGCCGCCCAGGCCATCGTGGCGACCGACCCGCGCGCCGCCGGCATCAGCTGGGAATCCCTCAAGGCGCAGGGCTGGCAGAAGCTCAACCTGCCGGCGGCGCCGCTGGCCGAAGGCGGCTTCTTCACGGCATCGGGCAAGTGCGAGTTTTACTCGGAGGCCATGCGCCGCGACGGCCTCGATCCCTTGCCCGGCTATGTGCCGCCCTACGAGACGCCCGCCTCCGCGCCGGAACTGGCGGCGCGCTATCCGCTGGCGATGATCTCGCCGCCCGCGCGTAACTTCCTCAACAGTACTTTCGTCAATGTCGACAGCCTGCGCGCAACCGAGGGCGAGCCGCACCTGGATATCCATCCCGAGGATGCAGCGCCCCGAGGCATCGTCAACGGCGGCATGGTGCGCGCCTTTAACGACCGGGGCAGCATGATGGCGCGGGCCCGCGTGACAGACCGCGCGCGGCGCGGGCTGGTGGTGGGGCTGTCGATCTGGTGGAAAAAGCTGGCGCCGGACGGCAAGAACGCCAACGAGCTGACCAGCCAGCGGCTGACCGACCTGGGCCGTGCTCCGGTGTTCTACGATTGCCTGGTGCAGGTAGAAGCAGCAGCGCCCGCCAGGATGGCGCAGGCGGAACCGGCGGCGTCCGCACTGGCATCATGATCCGGCGGCCGGCACGCGCGCTACAGGCCCTGGCTACGCTGGGGCTTGCCGCGTTGCTGGCCGGCTGCGACACGATTGGCTATTACGCGCAGTCCATCGGCGGCCACTTCGGCGTGATGGCGGAAGCCCGGCCATTGCCGGATGCCATCGCCGCGGCGCAGGAAGCCAAGGATACGCGGCTGGCACAGCGCTTGGCGCAGGCCGGCAGCATCCGCGATTTCGCCTCGCACGAGCTGAAGCTGCCCGATAACGGCAGCTACCGGCGCTACGCCAACCTGCATCGGCAGTATGCGGTGTGGAGCGTGTTCGCTACCCCCGAGCTGTCGATGGAACTGCACAAGTGGTGCTTCCTGGTGGTGGGCTGCATCAGCTATCGCGGCTACTACGCCCAGTCCGATGCGGACAGCTATGCGGAAGGGCTGCGCAAGCAGGGGCTCGAGCCCTACGTCGCCGGCATTCCGGCCTATTCGACGCTGGGTTACTTTGACGACCCGTTGCTCAACACCTTCGTCTACCAGCCGGAAGGCGAGCTGGCCAGGCTGATCTTCCACGAACTGGCGCACCAGGTGGTCTATGTGCGCAACGACACCACCTTCAACGAGTCCTTTGCCACCGCAGTGGAAACGGCCGGCGTGGAGCGCTGGTTGGCGTTGGCGGCATCTCCCGATGCCCGCGCCAGCTATCTCCAGTACGACATGCGCCGCCAGCAATTCCGCGCCATGCTGCTGGACACGCGGGACCGGCTGGACGCGCTCTATCGCTCGCCCGTGCCCGACGAGGTCAAGCGCGCCGGCAAGGCGGAAATCTTCGCCGGCCTGCGCGCGCGCTATGCGCAGCTCAAGGAGGAGTGGGGCGGCTACACCGGCTACGACCGCTGGTTCGAGCGCCCGCTGACCAATGCGCAACTGGCCGCCGTGGCGACCTACCAGCAATGGGTGCCGGCCTTCACGGCGCTGCTGGCGCAGAGCGGCGGCGACTGGACCGCTTTCTATGCCGCGGCGCGGCGCATTGGAGACCTGCCGCGCGACGAGCGTGACGCCGCCTTGCGCCAGTTGGCGCCGCYGGCCAGCGGTGGCGATGTGCAGACCGCCGGCGAGAGCGGTGCCACGGTTGGCGCTGCGATGGGGGCGGTACGTGCCGGGGGCGCACCTGATACGCCGTCCGCGCCCGCGGCGGCCGGTCCTGTGACCGGCGCCAAGCCCTGATGCCGTGACGTCGCCGATGTCACGAAGACCGGAATCGGCGCACTAGGCGCCCGCCGGGCGCTTCATCCGGCAGGCCGACGGCAGGTTCAGGTCCCGCCCCGCCGTCACGCCGTCGAGGCGGAAGCCGTATTGCGTGCCTTCCACGCCCACCTTGACAGACTTGCCGTCCACCGGTGCAATCGTCGACACAACCTGCGGCAACAGCAACTGGTGATCGCCCTTGCGCATCAGCACATCTCCCACGGGCGACTGGTATTGCATGCCTTCGAGCGCAAATGCAACACTGGTGGGATCGTCGGATTTCGCGCGGCGGATCGCCTCGCTCAGCATTTGCACGGAGATCAGTACGCGCGGGGCGAAGTATTCGCCGGCCGGCGTCTGCTTCACCCGGGCTGCCAGCGCCGCCAGCACCGGATCGTCGCTGTTGGGCAGGTATTCGGCCACCCACGTCAGGTGCGCGTTCTTCGCCTGCGACACGGCCAGCACCGTGCCGGGCGCGCCGCCCCCGCTGTGGTTCAGGTAGTTCAGCTCATAGCCGGCGTCGCCCGCGGCCTTGATCAGCAGGCTCAAGTCCTGGCCCCAGTTTCCCGTGACCACGGTATCGGCGCCGCTTTCCTTGATCCTGCTGACATACGGCGCGAAGTCCTTGACCCTGGCCAGCGGGTGCAGCGCCTCGCCGACGAACTGCACATCGGGCCGAGCGCCGGCGATCATCTGCCGGCCCAGCGCGGCCCAGATGCGGCCCTGGGTGTAATCCTGGTTGAGCAGGTACACCTTGTGCATGCTTTTTTGCTCGCGCGCGAAATTGGCCAGCGCGCGCATCTTCATCGCCGTGTTGGCCTCGGTGGCGAAATGCCAGAAGCTGCAGCGCGCGCCCGTCAGGTCGGGGTCGAGCGAGGCGTAGTTGATGATCAGGATGCGCTGCGCGGGGTTGCGCTCGTTGTTCCGGTTGGCGGCCTCCACCAGCGCGGTCACCACCGGCGAGCCGGAGGCGCCGGTGAATACCACGCGGACGCCGGCATCGATCGCGCTTTGCAGTGCCGTCAGGCTTTCCTGCGGAGAGAGCTTGTTGTCGTAGCTGAGCAACTCGTAGTTGCGCCCCAGCACGCCGCCCTGGGCATTGGCGTCGTCGAGCGCGAACTTCAGGTTGGCCTGGAAGATCTGCCCGACATTGGCCAGCGGCCCGGATAGCTGGTCGATGAAGGCGACCTTGATGGGCGGCGCGCTGGTGGCCTGGGCCTGGGCCGGGGCTTGCGCCTGTGCCTGCAGGGGCAGGCCCGCGGCGAGCGCGAACGCGGCGGCGGCCGCGCAGCGCATGAGCACACCTGCCGCGCGCGTAGCGATCCGGGCGGCGGCGCCCGCTGCGTGCTTCAAGTCGTGGGGCATGGCTTGTCTCTCTCCTGTGGGCATTACCACGTGTCGATGAAGCGGCGCGATTCGGCGCGGCGCGTTTCGTCCAGCGGCGGTACCGAGGCCAGCCCGCGCAGCAGCCAGTGCCGGGTGTCGGCGGGGTCGATGACCGCATCGATCTCCAGGTGACTCGCCATGTTAAGGGCGCGCCCGCGCTGGTAGGCCGCTTCCACCATACGCGCAAACAGCGCTTCGCGTTCGGCCGGGTCGGCCACGGCTTCCAGTTCCTTGCGAAAGCCCAGCCGGATCGATCCCTCGATGCCCATCGCGCCGAATTCGCCGCTGGGCCACGCCGCGGTGAAGAAGGGCGCGGAGAAACTGCCGCCGGCCATGGCCTGCGCCCCCAGGCCATAGCCCTTGCGCAGCACCACGGTAAAGAAGGGCACGCGCAGCGCACCGGCGGTGACGAAGAGCCGCGAGACGTGGCGCACCGTGGCGGTCTTCTCGGCCTCCGGGCCGACCATGAAGCCGGGCGTGTCGCACAGCGAGACGATGGGCAATCCATGCGCATCGCACAACTGCATGAAGCGCGCGGCCTTGTCGGCGGCCGCGGCATCGATGGYGCCGCCCAGGTGGCGGGGGTTGTTGGCGATGCAGCCGAAAGCGCGCCCCTCGATGCGGAGCAGCGCGGTGATGATGCCGTTGCCAAAGGCGGCGCGCAACTCCAGCACGGAATCGTGATCGGCGAGCGCGGCGAGCACGCTGCGCATATCGTAGCTGCGCAGCCGGTTCTCCGGGATCAGGTGGCGCAGCGCGCGGGCGTCGCCCGCCTGCCATTCGGGCAGGTCGCGCTGGAAGTAGGAGAGGTAGCGGCGTGCCGCGTCCACGGCGGCAGTTTCGTCGTCGACCAGGACGTCGATCACGCCGTTGGGCGCTTGCACGCTCACGGGGCCAACTTCCTCGGGCGCGAATACGCCCAGGCCGCCGCCTTCGATCATGGCCGGGCCGCCCATGCCGATGGTGGCGCTGCGGGTGGCGATGATGACGTCGGCGCAGCCCAGCAGCGCGGCATTCCCTGCAAAGCAGCGGCCGGAGACGATGCCCACCAGCGGTACCTGTCCGGATAGCCGCGCGAACTGGATGAAGGACGTGCAGTCCAGTCCGGCCACCAAGGGTATGTCGGTATCGCCGGGCCGGCCGCCGCCGCCCTCGGCGAACAGCACCACCGGCAGGCGCCACTGGCGCGCCAGCGCCAGCATGCGGTCCAGCTTCTTGTGGCCGTAGAAGCCCTGCGTGCCGGCCAGCACTGTGTAGTCGTAGGCCAGCACCATGCAGCGCGCGTCGGCTGTGGGGAAACTTCCGGCATTGACGGTGCCGATGCCGGTGACGATGCCGTCGGCCGGCGTTGCGCGTTCCAGGTCTTCGACGCTGCGGCGCTGGCGCTGGGCGGCAATGGCGAGCGCGCCGTATTCGATGAATGAGTTGGCATCGCACAGTTGCGCGATGTTTTCCCGCGCGGTGCGTCCGCCCTGGCGATGGCGCTTGTCCACCGCCTGCGCGCGCGCCGCGTCCTGCGTGAGTGCCTGGCGCGCCAGGGCGTCGCGCAGGTCGGCGCGGATATGGGCCGGATCCACGGTGGCGCCCGCATCCATYGCATGGTGGCTGCCGTCGTGCGCGGACAGCGCGATCACCGGCGCGCCGGTGCGCAGCACATCGCCGGCCGCGGCCAGCACGCGCAGGACTTCTCCCGCCACCGGCGCTTCCAGTGGATGTTCCATCTTCATGGCTTCGATGATGGCGAGCGATTGCCCGCGCCGCACGATGTCGCCGGGGCACACCTGCACCGCGGCCAGCGCGCCGTCCATGGGCGCGGTGACGAGTTCGGCATCGTCCGGCAGGTCGTCCAGTTGCGCGGAGCCCGACGCCTGGACGTTCGCGGTTGCGCCTGTCGCGTGCAGCGCCGGATGGGCCTGGTCGCCGTCCCGCAACTGTGCGGCCATCGCCGGTAGCGCGGCATCAAGGTATTGGGTGTGGACGTTATTGCGCCGCACATCCTCGCGCAGCAGCAGGTCCTGCAGCAGCCTGCGGTTGGTGTCGATGCCTTCGATACGGAATTCGCACAGGGCGCGATAGGCATGGGACAGCGCGCGCTGGTAGTCGCCGCCAGGTTCATGCACGATCAGCTTGGCCAGCAGCGAGTCGAAGCGCGGGTTGACCGTCATGCCCGCATGACCGGCGCCGTCCACGCGCACGCCGGGGCCGCTGGGCGGCTCGTAGGCGTCGATGCGGCCGCTGGCGGGGCGCAACTGGCCCTGTGCGTCGAGGTGCTCGGCGTTGATGCGCAACTGCACCGCGATGCCGCGCGGCGCGGGCGGCTGCGCCAGTCCAAGCTGGGCCAGCGTCTTCCCGGCGGCGATGGCCAGCTGCGCCTGGACCAGGTCCACGCCCGTCACCACCTCGGTGACGGTGTGCTCCACCTGGAGGCGCGGGTTGGCCTCCATGAACCAGAACCCGCCGTCCGCGCCCACCAGGAATTCAAACGTGCCGATGCCACGATAAGCGCTGGCGCGCGCCAGCGTCACCGCGGCCTGCGCCAGCCGCGCGCGCATGGCATCGTCCAGCGACGGGCTGGGCGCCATCTCCACCAGCTTCTGGTGGCGCCGCTGCAGGCTGCATTCGCGCTCGCCCAGTGCGATCACGCCGCCTGCGGCATCCGCCACCACCTGGATCTCGATATGGCGGGGCGCGTGCACGATGCGCTCGACATATACGGCGCCGTTGCCGAACGCGGCCGTGGCTTCGGACACGCAGCGGGCATAAGCCTCGTCGATGTCCGCCGCGGCGTGCACCGCGCGCATGCCGCGGCCACCGCCGCCGGCCAGCGCCTTGATCATCATGCCGACATCGGCGCCTGGCGCATGCAGCGACGCGAAGAACGCGTGCGCGGCTGCCAGCGTGGTTGGGCCGGTGGAGCCCGGCACCACGGGCACATTGCACTCGCGCGCCAACGCGCGCGCCCGTGCCTTGTCGCCGAACAGGCGCAGCACATCGGGGGCGGGGCCCACGAAGGTGAGGCCGGCATCCAGGCAGGCCTGGGCGAATTCCGCGTTCTCGGACAGCAAGCCGTAGCCGGGGTGGACCAGGTCGCAGCCGCTGCGGGTGGCCGCGGCCACCACTTGCGCGATATCGAGATAGGCGCGCGGACCGGTGCCGGGCAGCGCAACGGCGCCGTCGGCCTTGCGCACGTGGAGGGCGTCGCGGTCGTCTTCGCTGTACAGGGCGACGCTCTCCAGCCCCGCGCCCGCGGCGGCGCGTGCGATGCGGATGGCGATTTCACCGCGATTGGCGATCAGTAGCTTGCGGAACGTCATGATGCGAAGGAGTTGGACAGCGCTGAATAAGGAAAGACCATGGCGGCTCAGCCAAGCTGCCCGGCCAGCGGCGCCAGGTCCTGCTTGCGCACCTTGCCCGTCGCGGTGAGCGGCAGGGCGTCGACGATATGCACCAGCGGCACCTTGTACACCGCCATATTGGCGCGGCACCACTGCACCAGCGCTGTGTTGTCGACGGTGCCGACGGCTTCGGGCTTGAGCATGACAAAGGCCACGGGCAACTGGCCACGGTCTTCATCGGCGCGCCCCACCACCGCGGAGCCGAGAATGGCCGGATGCTGGCCCAGCAGCGCCTCGATCTCGGCAGGAAAGACGCTCATGCCATTGACCTTGAGCATCTCCTTGCGCCGGCCCAGGTAATGGAGATAACCCTGCTCGTCGATGGAGCCGATGTCGCCGGTGTGGAACCAGCCGTTGCGCAGCGATTCGCGCGTGGCGTCGGGTTTGTTCCAATAGCCCTTGAGCAGGGTCGGCGTGCGCACGCACAGTTCGCCTTCGGCGCCCGGCGGCAGCAGTTCGCCGCTGTCGAAATCGCAGATCTTGAACTCGGTGCCGGGGACGGGCAGCCCGACAAAGATGGGCTGGGCCCGCAGGTCCAGGTCGTCGTCCTGCATGCCGCAGGTAAAGGTATTGCAGGTCTGCGTCTCGGTCATGCCCCAGGCGGTCTCGGCGATGACCGAGCCGGTCAGCGCCTGCCAGGCGCGGCGGTAGGGCAGGTTGAGCTTCTTGACGAAGGACGATACGCCGACATGGCGCAGCGAGCGCAACTGGTATTGCGCCGCGCGCGGATGCTCCATCACCTCGACCGCGTTGTCCACCAGCATCGAGGCATTGGTGACGCGGTAGCGCTGGACTGCCGCCATGAAGGTCTCGGGATCCCAGCGCGCCAGCAGCACCAGCGGGATGCCGAAGAAGGCGGGGAAGATCAGGCAGAGGTTTTCGCCGGCGATCCAGAACTCGGGGAAAAAGCCCAGCATGACGCTGTCGTGGGTGATGTCCAGTGAAACGGCGCCGAACGCGGCTGCCATGTCGACCATGTCGCCTTGCGTGTGGATGCAGCCCTTGGGCAGCCCGGTGGTGCCGCCGGTGTAGTTGAGCGCGGCCACCGCGTCGAGCGATGGCGCCGCCGTGGGCGCCGCGTGCGTGCACGCGGCCATGGCCGGCAGCAGGTCGATGGCGCGGTCGTCCGCTTCGCATTGGTAGCGTGGCGCCTGCACCATGGGCGGCAGCGCCAGCGTGGGCTCGGCGGGGACCATGTCGGCGAAACTGGTCACGAACAGCAGCGAGAGCGGATCCTGTGCGCCGAGCGCGGCGCGCGTTTCGCGCACCAGCGGCACCAGCTGGTCGAGTGCGATCAGGGCGCAAGGCGTGCTGTCGCTCAATGCGTGCTGCAACTCGGCGCGCTGCGATAGCGGGCTGACCGGCACGTAGACCGCGCCCAGCTTGAGGATGCCGAAGAAGACGATGTGGAACTGCGGGCAATTGGGCATCAGCACCGCCACCCGGTCGCCGGCGCCGATGCCGTGCGCCGCCAGCAGCGCGGCACAGCGGTCGCTTTGCGCATCGAGCTGGGCGTAGCTGGTTTCGTGGCCGTAGAAGATCACCGCCGGGCAGTCGGGGCGGGCGCGGCCCCAGTGCCGCAGCATCTCCGTGAGCGGCTGGCGCCCCAGCGGATAGTGCGGCGAGCGCGGGGTGCGCTCGGGCCACGCGCGCTGCCAGCGTGCGTGCAGGTCTGCCAGGTAGGCGGTCTCGTCCATTGGCGGTGTCTCCTTGCTGGTGGGCCGCCAAGCCGGTAGGCTGGCGAAATTTACTCTTTGGTATATTTATGTACCCTTGGGTATGATCCTATTGGCATCGCCACCATGCGTCAAGTCGGGATCCCAGGCCGTGGCGAGGTGGCGAGCGGAACATGTCCACGAGGACCGCCAGGCCTTCCCGGGCCCGGCGCCATGCGAGAATCGCGTCATGCCGACTGCACAGAAAACCGCTCCCGCCATCAAGTCCAGCGAGACCGAGCCGGAAATGACACCGGAGATCGCGCTGGATACTGCTCCCGCCCGCTCGCATATCACCGAGCGGCAGGAAGCCCGCCGCCGCCAGATTCTCGATACCGCCGCACAGCTCTTCTATACCAAGGGCTATCCCGGCATGACGATGAACGACCTGTGCCGCGCACTGGGCGTGACCAAGCCCGCGGTCTATTACTACTTCACGGACAAATACGAGATCTTCGACATCCTGTGCCGGGAGTCGGCCCAGACCTGCCTGCCGGTCATCCGCGAGACCGCGGATCCCGCGCTGCCGGTGCGCGAGCGGCTGCAGGCCTGTCTGCTGGAAATGGCGCGCCGCTGCATCGCCTGCTATGTGCCGGCCACGTTGAGCTTTCGCGATAACCAGTACCTGCGGCCGGAAACGGTGGCCTGGCTGGGCAATATGGCGCGCGCCTTTTACCGCGACCTCTATGCCCTGCTGGAGGAAGGCAAGCGTATCGGCGTATTCAGCTATGGCGACGCGCGCGTCGCCGCGCATGCAATCGGCAGCGTCGTTGGCTTCATGTACACCTGGCACGAGCCCGGACGCATGGAAGCGGAAGCGCTGGCGCGGGAACTGGCTACCAATATGATGAAGATGGTGCTGCCGGCGCACGCCTGACGGTTGCCGCGACGGAGCTAGGGGAATTCCCGAGTCCTCATTGAACTGTGCGCTAAACTTCACGTCAGAAGGTGTGCGGCATCCAGAGGACTTCATCTAACGTGTTGTCTTAAGCGGGACGCACGTTTAGCATCTGTCGAAAATCGAACGATCATTCAGAAATCAGGAGACGGCGCATGGAAAGACTGTGGCTGAAGCATTACCCGGCCGGCGTACCCGCCGAGATCGATAGCAGCCAGTTTCGCTCGCTGGCCGAGTTGCTTGAGGCATCCTTTCGCACCTACGCCGATCGCCGCGCCTTTGTCTGTATGGACAAGTCGATCACCTACGGCGAGCTCGACCGCCTCTCCCGGCAATTCGCCGCATGGCTGCAGTCGCGCGGGCTCAAGCCCGGCGCGCGCGTGGCCATCATGATGCCCAATGTGCTGCAGTATCCGGTGGTGCTGGCCGCCGTGCTGCGCGCCGGCTTCGTCGTGGTCAACGTCAATCCGCTCTACACCCCGCGCGAACTGGAGCACCAGCTCAAGGACAGCGGCGCCGAGGCCATCGTCATCCTGGAGAACTTCGCCACCACGCTGCAGCAAGTGCTGTCCGCCACGCCGGTCAAGCACGTGGTGGTGGCCAGCATGGGCGACCTGCTGGGCGGCCTCAAGGGGGCGATCGTCAATTTCGTGGTGCGCAACGTCAAGAAGATGGTGCCGGAGTGGGAGCTGCCGAACTGCGTGCGCTTCAATACCGTGCTGGAGGAGGGCCGCGGCATGCAGCTGCAGCCTGCCAATACAGGGCCAGATGACATCGCCTTCCTGCAGTACACGGGCGGCACTACCGGCGTGTCGAAGGGCGCGGTACTGCTGCACCGGAATATCGTCTCCAACGTGCTGCAGTCCGAAGCCTGGATGCAGCCCGCGCTGGCCAAGGGCGCGCCGATCGACCAGGTGATCACCATCACCGCGCTGCCGCTGTATCACATCTTCGCGCTGACGGTCTGCTGCCTGCTGGGCATGCGCAGCGGCGGCCTGAGCGTGCTGATCCCCAATCCGCGCGACATCCCSGGCTTYATCAAGGAACTGCAGAAGTACAAGTTCAAYATGTTCCCGGCSGTSAACACSCTGTACAACGCGCTSMTSAACMAYCCGGAKWTCRRCAAGRTCGACTTCTCCGGCCTGCGCGTGGCCAACGGCGGKGGCATGGCSGTGCAGGARGCGGTGGCGAAGAAATGGCTGGCCAGGACCGGCTGTCCGATCATCGAGGGCTATGGCCTGTCGGAAACCTCGCCGTCGGCCACCTGCAACCCCACGGATACCGACGCGTTTTCCGGCACCATCGGCCTGCCGATTCCCTCGACCGACATCGCCATCCGCGACGACGATGGCCGCGACGTGCCGCTTGGCCAGCCCGGCGAGATCTGCATTCGCGGCCCGCAGGTGATGGCCGGCTACTGGAACCGCCCGGACGAGACCGCCAAGGTCATGACGCCCGACGGCTTCTTCAAGACCGGCGATATCGGGGTGATGGACGAGCGCGGCTATACCAAGATCGTCGATCGCAAGAAAGACATGATCCTGGTGTCCGGGTTCAACGTGTATCCGAACGAAATCGAAGGCGTGGTTGCGGAATGCCCCGGCGTGCTCGAGGTGGCGGCAGTGGGGGTACCCGACGAGCATTCGGGCGAGGTGGTCAAGCTGTTCGTGGTCAAGAAGGACCCCGGGCTGACCGAGGCCGAGCTGATTGCCTTCTGCAAGGAACGCCTGACCGGTTACAAGCGGCCCAAGTACGTGGAGTTCCGCGGCGAGTTGCCCAAGACCAACGTCGGCAAGATCCTGCGCCGCGAATTGCGCGATACCCGCAAGGCTGCCTGAGCGAGGCCGCCAGCGACGGAAAAACGGCCTCCCGCGCGGAGGCCGTTTTTCATTTGGCGCGGGGATTCGTCAGCATTCGCGCGAAGGCGCAAGCCGCGGCTCGAGAGCGCCATCGGGATAGACCATCCGTACGCAGGCACCCGGCTCCAGGCCAGGCGCCGCCGGACCATTGACGGTGGTGCGGCTGCCATCGAGGGCCACCACCGTGTATTGGTACAGGTCCATCTGCGGCTGCGGCGGCGGGTTGAGCAACCGGTTCAGGTCGATGGAAAAACCAACGCTGCCGCCGCTCCAGCCGCCGCCGCCCCAGGCCGCGCCACCAACGCCTACCGCGGAATTCACCGCGCCGGCATCCGGTATATCGATCCGGCCCGCCAGCGTCTTCGCGCTGATGCGCCCAAGCTTGATGGTGGCATTGAGTGGCGTGATCTGCGGCCCCGGCGGCGCGCTCTGGCAAGCGGCTGCCAACAGCAGTGGCAGCAGCAAGGCGGCAAGCGCGGGCAGTCCCGGCCGGCGAGTGTTCATGCGCTCACCAGGCCAGCCTTGAGCTTGCCCAGCAGGCGGAACAGCGCGCGCCGGTCGGCTTGCGGCAGGCCGCTGAACAACTGCTCGATCCATGCCTCGTGCGCGCGCGMCATTCCGGAGAACGCCGTGCGCCCGGCAGGGGTGAGCCGGATCAGGTAGGCGCGGCGATCGCTTGGCAGCGCCTCGCGCGAAACCAGGCCTTCCTGCTGGAGCTGGTCGGTGATGCCGGTGACGTTGCCGCCGGTGACCATCATGCGGCGCGACAGCTCGCCCATCTTCAGGCCTTCGGGATGGCGGTCGAGCTGGGACATCAGATCGAAGCGCGGCAAGGTACAGGCGAAATCCTGGCGCAGGCGCGATCGGATGTCGGACTCGACCAGGTTGGTGCAGGTCAGCAGCCGCAGCCACAGGCGCAGGGCATCATGGGTGGTGTCTTCGGCGCGGGTTTCGAGATCGACCGGCGCCTCTTCGGCGCCGGCCTTCTCAGGGATTCCGGAGGTCCCGGAGTTCCCGGCAGCTTCGGCGGCAGGTGTGATGGGCATCGCGGCACGCAGGTTGTTTGATGCCTCAAGTATATGCGCTCGCGTGCGGCCACGGGCCGCAAGGGGCCTCAATCCACCTTGGCGCCCGAATCCTTGACGACCTTGGCCCACTTGGCGTGTTCGGCGCGAATAAAGGCCGCGAACTGCTCCGGCGTATTGCCGACCGGCTCCGCGCCCTGGGCCTGCATCTTCTCCCGCACCGCTGGCGTGGCTAGCGAGCGGGCGACTTCCTGCTGGATGCGCGCGACGATGTCGTGCGGTGTACCTGCGGGTGCCAGCAGGCCGAACCAGGAACTGGCCTCGAAGCCGGGCAGGTGACCGGCTTCGGCCACCGTCGGCACGCCGGGCAGCGCCGGAGAGGGTTTGGCGCTGGTGACCGCCAGCGCCTTGAGCTTGCCGGACTTGATCAGCGCCATCGACGAAGGCAGGTTGTCGAACATCAGCTGCATGGTGCCCCCGGCCAGGTCGGTCAGTGCCGGGCCGCTGCCTTTGTAGGGGAAGTGCACCATGAAGGTACGGGTCTGGGTCTTGAACAACTCGCCGGCGAGATGGATCGAGGTGCCGTTGCCGCTCGATGCCATATTGAGCTTGCCGGGATTGGCGCGCGCGTAGGTAATCAGGTCGTTGACGCTGTTGATGCGGTTCTGCTGGGCGAAGGCCGGATTGACCACCAGCACATTCGGCACCGAAGCCACCTCGGTGATGGGTGCGAAGTCCTTGATCGGGTCGAATGGCAGCTTGCCATAGAGCGACTGGTTGATGCCATGCGTGCCGACCGTGCCCATCAGCAGCGTGTAGCCATCCGGCGCTGCCTTGGCCACCATGTCGGCGCCGATGTTGCCCCCCGCGCCCGGCCGGTTGTCGACCACCACATTCCATCCCTGCAGCTTCGACAGTTCGGCGGCCACCGCGCGGGCGAGGATGTCGGTGGTGCCGCCGGCGGGGAACGGAACCACCAGTCGGATCGGCTTGTTGGGGTAAGGGTCGGCGGCCAGCGCGGGGGCTTGCCAGGCTAAGGCGCCAAGGCA
>NZ_JBFTLX010000085.1:0-24620 GCF_056396665.1 Cupriavidus sp. 05T313
GATGAGGATAGTTCATGCAGTGCTTGGATAGAGGAATAAAGTCTGACAAGGATAACAAAAAGCCGTTCAGTCCCCGCCCGAATAACCCCTCGAAGCGGGGATATTGCGCGGAATACTGAACGGCTGCGGCCCGCGCCGTCAGTAGCGGCGGGCCGTCGGGCTGCAATACAGCTTAGTTCTTCGACTGGTCGACCAGCTTGTTCTTTGCGATCCAGGGCATCATGGCGCGCAGCTTGGCACCCACTTCCTCGATCTGGTGCTCGGCCGTCAGGCGGCGGCGCGAGATCAGGGTCGGGGCGCCGGCCTTGTTTTCCAGCAGGAAGCTCTTGGCGTATTCGCCGGTCTGGATGTCGGTCAGGCATTGCTTCATGGCCTTCTTGGTCTCCTCGGTCACGACGCGCGGGCCGGTGACGTATTCGCCGTATTCGGCGTTGTTGGAGATCGAGTAGTTCATGTTGGCGATGCCGCCTTCATAGATCAGGTCGACGATCAGCTTGAGTTCGTGCAGGCACTCGAAGTARGCCATTTCCGGCGCGTAGCCGGCTTCMACCAGCRYYTCGAAGCCRGCSYKGATCARCTCSACCGTRCCGCCGCASAGSACGGCCTGYTCGCCGAACAGGTCGGTTTCGGTTTCTTCGCGGAAGTTGGTTTCGATGATGCCGGCGCGGCCGCCGCCGTTGGCGGTAGCGTACGACAGSGCGATGTCACGGGCGGCGCCGGACTTGTYCTGRTGCACGGCGATCAGGTGSGGCACGCCGCCRCCTTGSGMGTAGGTCGAGCGCACGGTGTGGCCCGGGGCCTTCGGCGCGATCATGATCACGTCGAGGTCGGCGCGCGGGATCACGGCACCGTAGTGCACGTTGAAGCCGTGGGCGAAGGCCAGCGCTGCGCCTTGCTTGATGTTGTCATGCACTTCGTTCTTGTACACGTCGGCGATCTGCTCGTCCGGCAGCAGGATCATGACAACGTCGGCGTCCTTGACGGCGTCGGCCACTTCCTTGACTTGCAGGCCAGCGTTGACGGCCTTGTTCCACGATGCGCCGCTCTTGCGCAGGCCGACCGTCACCTTGACGCCGGAGTCGTTCAGGTTCTGCGCGTGGGCGTGGCCTTGCGAGCCGTAGCCGATGATGGTGACGTTCTTGCCCTTGATCAGGGAGAGGTCGGCGTCCTTGTCGTAAAACACTTTCATGATAATTCCTTCGATCTTTCGTTTTCGTGTGTCGGGTTGGCGGCTACCGCCCGGCTAGTGCCGGCACCGGCGCCGCCGCTGGATACYGCAATCGGGTTCAGACCTTCAGGATGCGCTCGCCGCGGCCAATGCCCGAGCCGCCGGTACGGACGGTCTCGAGGATGGCGGCGCGGTCGATGGCGTCGAGGAAGGCATCCAGCTTGCCGCCGTTGCCGGTCAGCTCGATGGTGTAGGTCTTCTCGGTAACGTCGATGATGCGGCCGCGGAAGATGTCGGCGGTGCGCTTCATTTCCTCGCGCTCCTTGCCCACCGCGCGCACCTTGACGAGCATCAGCTCGCGCTCGATGTGCGCGCCTTCGGTCAGGTCCACCACCTTGACCACTTCCACCAGGCGGTTCAGGTGCTTGGTGATCTGCTCGATCACGTCGTCCGAACCACTGGTGACGATGGTCATGCGCGACAGCGAAGCGTCTTCGGTGGGTGCCACCGTCAACGTCTCGATGTTGTAGCCGCGCGCCGAGAACAGGCCAACCACGCGCGACAGCGCGCCGGGTTCATTTTCCAGCAGGACCGAAATAATATGTCGCATTACAGGTCCTCCGCGCCAAGCAGCATTTCGGAGATACCCTTGCCGGCCTGCACCATCGGCCACACGTTTTCAGTCGGGTCGGTCTGGAAATCAAGGAACACGGTACGGTCTTTCAGGCGGAACGCTTCGCGCAGGGCGGGCTCGACATCGGCCGTCTTTTCGATGCGCATGCCGATATGGCCATAGGCCTCGGCCAGCTTGAYGAAGTCGGGCAGCGCATCCATGTAGGAGTGCGAGTAGCGGTTGTCGTACTCGATTTCCTGCCACTGGCGCACCATGCCGAGATAGCGGTTGTTGAGCGCGCAGATCTTCACCGGGGTGTCGTACTGCAGGCAGGTCGACAGTTCCTGGATGTTCATCTGGATCGAGCCTTCGCCGGTGATGGTCACCACTTCCTTCTCGGGGAAGGCTTTCTTGATGCCCATCGCGTACGGCAGGCCCACGCCCATCGTGCCCAGGCCGCCGGAATTGATCCAGCGGCGCGGCTCGTTGAACTTGTAGAACTGCGCGGCCCACATCTGGTGCTGGCCCACGTCCGAGCAGACAAAGGCGTCGCCGTGGGTCAGTTCCCAGATCTTTTCCACCACGTACTGCGGCTTGATGATCTCGGATTCGCGGTCGTACTTGAGGCAGTCCACCGAACGCCACTGCTCGATCTGCTCCCACCACTTGGCCAGGGCCTCGCGCTTGGGCTTCACGTCGCTGGCCTGCAGCTGCGCGATCAGTTCCTGCAGCACATCCTTGACGTGGCCCACGATGGGAATGTCGACCTTGACCCGCTTCGAGATGGAAGACGGATCGATGTCGATATGGATGATCTTGCGCGGCTGCGAGGTGAAGTGAGCCGGATTACCGATCACGCGGTCGTCGAAACGGGCGCCGATGGCAATCAGCACGTCGCAGTTCTGCATGGCCATATTGGCTTCATACGTGCCGTGCATGCCGAGCATGCCGACGAACTGCTTGCTGGTGCCAGGGAACGAGCCGAGACCCATCAGCGTGTTGGTGACCGGATGGCCGGTCAGCGCGGCAAGCTGGCGCAGCTCCTCGCTGGCGTTGGCCAGCACCACCCCGCCGCCTGCGTAGATGAACGGACGTTCGGCGCCCTGYAACAGCGCGAGCGCCTTGCGGATCTGGCCCGAATGGCCCTTGTTCACCGGGCTGTACGAGCGCATGTCGATCGACTTGGGGTACTCGTACTTGCAGGAATTGCGGGAAACGTCCTTGGGAATATCGACGACAACCGGGCCAGGACGGCCGGTCGCGGCGATATAGAACGCCTTCTTGATGGTCGAAGCGAGATCGCGGACGTCCTTGACCAGGAAGTTGTGCTTGACAATGGGGCGGGTGATGCCGACCGTGTCGCATTCCTGGAAAGCATCCTGCCCGATGGCGTGCGTCGGCACATTGCCGGTGATGATCACCATCGGGATCGAGTCCAGGTAGGCCGTGGCAATGCCCGTCACCGCATTGGTGACGCCGGGACCGGAGGTCACCAGGGCGCAGCCCACCTTGCCGGTCGCACGCGCATAGCCGTCTGCGGCATGAACCGCGGCCTGCTCGTGGCGCACCAGGATGTGCTCGATCTTCTTTTGCTTGTAGAACTCGTCGTAGATATACAGCACTGCGCCGCCGGGGTAGCCCCAGACGTACTCGACGCCTTCTTCGGCAAGTGCGTGAACGAGAATTTCCGCCCCGATCATTTCGGGTGCGGCAGATGAATTGCTGTCTGYGTGGAATTCCGCGCTGGGCATGTTCATTTCAGTCCTTTGCAATTTTCGGCAAAAAATTGTTCGGATGCTCTCTGCCGGGCTTGTGGCACGGGTTCAAGCGGTGCGCGTCTGCATGGAAGACCGCCTCATAAGCGGCCGGATGAGACAACCACTGATGTCGTGTGAACCAGCGATGATACTGTATTGGATCAGGCTGGTCTACGGGCTTTTTTCATCCCGGGGGCTTCGCGCAAGATTCGGGAACGCGCTACCCAATACCTACCCCGCGCCTGAATGACCACAAGAGAGAACAAGGATGGTCACAGGGGGGGTTATTTGCTAGCATCCCACCATTTTGGACGTGCAAGAAGCCGTTTCCTGCACATCCGTCGGCCAAGGCCCCACCGTCTGTACCCCGCCTGCATGGCTACCGATCAGGAACTATCCGACTTTCTCGCCAGCGTCGAGCGGCGCGCCTTCAAGCAGGCCGTGTTTGCGGTGCGCGACGACGAAGCCGCCCTGGACATTGTCCAGGACGCGATGATCAAGCTCGCCGAAAAATATGGCGACAAGAACGCCGCGGAACTCGCGCCGCTGTTCCAGCGCATACTGCAAAACACCATCCACGACTGGTTCCGCCGCCAGAAAGTGCGCAATACCTGGGTCACGCTGTTCTCCAACCTGCGCGACGACCGCGAAGGCGAGGATAATGACCTGCTCGACACTTTCGAGGCCGAGATCGGCACCGAATCCGCCGAGAGCAGCGCCGACAAGGTCGAGCGCGCCCAGACCATGCACATCATCGAACAGGAGATCCAGCGCTTGCCGGCACGTCAACGCGAAGCCTTCCTGATGCGTTACTGGGAGGATATGGACGTCGCGGAAACGGCTGCTGTCATGGGATGCTCCGAAGGCAGCGTCAAGACGCACTGTTCCCGTGCCACGCACACACTGGCGCAGGCATTGCGAGCGCGGGGGGTCCGACTATGAGCACGAGAAACGAAAAAGAAATCAACGAACGCCGCCTGGCACACGAGATTCGCACGGCACTGGATGCCTCGGCGAATACGTTGCCCGACAATGTGACCGACCGGCTCGCCGCCGCGCGGCGGATAGCGCTGTCCCGCAAGAAGGCGCAGGCCGCCGTTGCCGCGCCGCAACTGGCCACGGCCGGGATGCACACGGTCTCCTTCGACGAGGATGACTCGCCGCTGCATCGCGCAGGCGCATGGCTGCGCCGCCTCGGACTGGTGTGGACGCTGGTGGCCCTGGCCGCCGGACTGATCGGCATTTACCACTGGCAGCAGCAGCAGCGCGTCGATGAGCTCGCGGATGTGGATGCCGCCATGCTGCTCGACGATCTCCCGCCCACAGCCTATGCCGACCAAGGCTTCCACGTGTTCCTGAAGCGCGGCCAGTAACATGACCAGCGCCCACCTCAACCCCGACGCACCGCGCCGGCGGCTGGCAGCCTTGCTGCTGGCCGGGATGGCTGCCGCCGTCACTTTGTACCTGGGGCCGCTTACGTGCCACGCGCAGGGTGGCCGCGCGCCCGCTGCCGCCGCCGTCGCAAACGCCCATCCGGCCTGGGAGGAACTCAACCCCGTGCAGCAGCGCGTTCTGGAGCCGCTGGCCGGGGAGTGGAACACCTTCCCCGAGTTGAACAGGCGGAAATGGCTGCAGATCGCAGAGCGCTATCCAAAGTTTTCGCCCGCCGAACAGGCACGCCTGCAGACGCGCATGACCGAATGGGTCAAGATGACACCCCAGCAACGCCGCCTGGCCCGCGAAAACTACCAGATCACGCGATCGGTGCCGGCCCAGAAGAAGGCCGAAGCCTGGGACAAGTACCAGCAGTTGCCGGAAGAGCAGAAGAAGAACCTGGCGGCGGCCGAGAAGGTGCCGCGCCGTCCGGGCGCAGTCAGCGCACTGCCTTCGGGCAAGCGGCTGCCCGCCGAGACCACGCGGCAATTGCACCTGGAAAAGAAGGCGCCGGCCAGCGCCACCTCCAACGCCAGGCGCACGCCGGCACCCAAAGCCGCCCCACCGGCGCCTGAGCCCCAATCCACCCCGACGGCGGTCGCCGCGGCCCCGGCGACGGACACCCCGCGYGAGGCCGCCACCGAAGCCGCCGCCAGCAGTGCCGCCAGCCCCGACGAGCCGGTGCGCCGCTGAGAACCTGCGGTAGCGCTGCCCGTACTGCCATACCCTGACGATCCCGGCTTTTGGCATAATGCCGCTTGTGCTGCCCCAGCCGCGCTTGTTTCCAGCCTGGCGGCCCTGCTTCGCCGCCCGGCTCGCCGTGGACGCCGCTGCCGCGAATGACTTGGGAGTCATGGGATCCCCCCGGATCCCATCATCCGGYAGCCTTATTTACCAGGCGGCGCGCTGCCCGCTCAGGCATCACCGCCGAGCCGGCGCCGGACCCCGCCGTTTTCCCGTCTGATCGCCATGCCTGCCGTCACCACGCCCAAGTCCAACGCCAAGCCGGCTGCATCCGCCGCGCCAGCCAGCCCCGTGGGGCCCGGCCAGGCGCCGACGATCCGCCGCCGCATCGCCTGCATGCTGTACGAGGGCGTGTTGCTGTTCGGCGTGCTGAGCGCCTCTACCGGGCTCTACCTGCTGGCGCGCCCTGGGCTGCAGCAACTGGGCCTGGATGGCCGCTTCACCATGCAATGCTGGAGCTTCCTGGTGCTGGGCTGCTATTTCGTCTGGTTCTGGCAGCGCAACGGCCAGACCCTGGCCATGCAGACCTGGCGCATGCGCGTGGAGACGGCCGCGGGAACGCCCCCGCGCTGGCCGCAGGCGGCGCTGCGCTACCTGCTGGCATGGCTGTGGCTGCCACCTTCGGCGGCGGCCGGCCACTTCCTCGGCCTCGTCAAGGGCCCCTTCATCGGCGTGCTGTGCGCCGGACTGCTGCTCTGGATCCTGCTGGCCTGGCTGGACCCGAGGCGGCAGTTCCTGCACGACCGCCTCGCCCGCACCCGCCTGACCGACCTGCGCCCGCCCAAGCCATGAACCTGTCGGCCGCCGCCTTGCGCCGCACCGCGGTGGCATTGCAGGCCGCCGCAGCACTGGGCTGCGCCACCGCACTCCATGACTGGTATGACTGGTCCCTTGCCCCAGCCCTGCTGGCCGGCATCGGCGTGGTGCTGGCGGTGCTGGGGCTGGCCGTCGCCGGCGCCTTTGCCATTTCCCTGCGCGGCATCGGCGAGCCCGCCGAGACCCGCCCGCCGCTCCCGCACGCCTTGCTGGACACCCGGCCGTCGCCGTTGACGCTGCCGCGGGCGCTGGCCTGCTACTTGCGCGAATACGCCGCTGTGTTCCGCATGTTCAACTGGCTGCAGCCATTCTGTTCGCACCGGCGCCTGCGCCCGGCCAATGCGCCGAGTTCGCGTCCGCCGCTGCTGCTGGTGCACGGCTACGGCTGCAACCACGCGGTCTGGCTCGATATGCAGCCCGCCCTTGCGGAGGCCGGCTATCACTGCGAGGCGATCGACCTGGACCCGGTCTTCGGCGACATCGATCACTATGCCCTCGAAGTAAGCGCCGCCATGGCACGCATCGCCGCCACCACCGGCCAGCCTCCGCTGCTGCTCTGCCACAGCATGGGCGGCCTGGCCGCGCGTGCCGCGCTGGCCGGCAGGGGGGCGCCGCCGCCGTGCCGCGGCATCGTCACGCTGGGCACCCCGCACCACGGCTGCGCGCTGGCCCGCTACGGCGGCGGTTTCAACGCGCGCCAGATGCGCTGCGGCAGCGCCTGGCTGCGCGCGCTGGCTGCGCGGGAAACGCCCCGCCAGCGCGCCGCGCTGGTGTCGATCTTCAGCTGGCACGACTCCATCGCGGGCCCGGCCGGCACGTCCTGGCTGGAAGGCGCCCATCACGTTCCCCTGGCCGCCATCGGCCATGTCAGCCTGTTGCGGCACCCGCAGGCCACGCAGGCCGTGTTGCGCGCGCTTGCGCAGTTGTCGGCGGTGGCGCCGGCGGCCTGAGCCGCCGGCGGACGTTGCCGGGTTTCGATTTCGGCACTGTTGGCCTTTGCAGCCAAGGGCTGTCGCCGTTTCTTGTACGGCGCTGGTTTTTTGAAGCCCAAGCCCGGCACGCAGCGTCCCTCATCGCGCATGGCATCCTCGCAACGGTCATATGACGTTCATGTTTCCGTCACTGCTCCGTCACGCGCTGCTGGCCCAATGCAGCCATCGTCGCTACCGGGGCCACCATGGTTCAAGCTCTTCGTTCTGCCTGCGGACGTCTGGCCAAGGCCATGTATCTGCTGGGCAGCCGCACCGCCGAGTCTCAATCCCTGCCCGCCGCGCTGGCCGCATTCATGCCACCGGGCAGTACCTTGCAGCAACGGCCTCCCGCGCGTACCGCCACCTCTCCCGCCCCCGCCGCCCCGCCGGACACCACAGTCCAAACCCCGCACCCTTCCCACCCGATCCGCCATTACCGTGCCATCTGGCTGTCGGACATCCATCTCGGCACGCCCGGCTGCCAGGCCGACTACCTGCTCGACTTCCTCAAGCACAATGAATCGGACCAGCTCTACCTGGTCGGCGACATCATCGACGGCTGGCAATTGCGCCGCGGCTGGTACTGGCCGCAAAGCCACAACGACGTGGTGCAGAAGCTGCTGCGCAAGGCGCGCAAGGGCACCGAGGTGATCTACGTGCCAGGCAACCACGATGAGGTGGCGCGCCAGTTCGACGGCCTCGCCTTCGGCGACATCACGGTGCGCGAAGACGCCATCCACGTCACCGCCGCCGGCCGCAGGCTGTGGGTGGTGCATGGCGACCTGTTCGATGGCGTGGTGCAGCACGCGCGCTGGCTGGCCTACCTGGGCGACTCGCTCTACACGCTGATCCTGGCCATCAATCGCCACTTCAACCGCATCCGTGCCCGTCTCGGCTTCCCGTACTGGTCGCTGTCGCAATACCTGAAGCACCAGGTCAAGAACGCGGTGAATTACATCAACTCGTTCGAGCAGGCGATGGTGGACGAAGCGCGCCGGCGCGGTTGCGACGGCGTGGTGTGTGGCCATATCCACAAGGCCGAGATCCGCGAGGTGGACGGCCAGCTCTACTGCAACGACGGCGACTGGGTGGAGAGCCTGTCCGCCCTGGTGGAAACCCAGGACGGCGAGCTGCAGATCGTCTACTGGACCACCCTGCTCGATGCACCGGCCACGGCCAGCCGCCGCGCCACCGCCACGGCCTGACGCGGCTCGATGCGCTCGCCAATCAACTTGATCGCCCTGGCGCCGCCGGGGCCCGTCACCCACGCGGCCCGGCCGCAAGGAGCACGCATGAAGATCCTGATCGTCACCGATGCCTGGGAGCCGCAGGTCAATGGCGTGGTGCGCACACTCAAGTCCACCCGCCGCGAGCTGATCGCGATGGGACACACGGTGGAACTGATCACCCCGCAGGAATTCCGCACCATTCCTTGCCCGACCTATCCCGAGATCGCGCTGTCCCTTTTTGCCGGCGCCAAGGTCAGGGAGCGTATCCGGTCCTTCGCGCCGGACGCCCTGCACATTGCCACCGAGGGACCACTGGGGCTGGCGGCGCGCCGCCATGCGATCCGTGAGCGGCTGCCCTTCACCACGGCATACCACACGCGCTTCCCCGAGTACGTGCAGGCGCGCTTCGGCATCCCGCTGGCGTGGACTTATCGCTTCCTGCGCTGGTTCCACGGCCCGGCGCGCGCGGTGATGGCACCGACACCCGTGGTGTTGCAGGACCTGCGCAGATTCGGCATCACGCACGGCGTACTGTGGACCCGCGGCGTCGACCTGGATGTGTTCACCGCGCAGCAGGTCAACGTGCTCAACACGGCGCACCCGATCTTTCTCTATGTGGGCCGCGTCGCCGTGGAAAAAAACGTCGAGGCCTTTCTCGCGCTGGACCTGCCGGGCTCCAAGTGGGTGGTCGGCGACGGGCCGGCACTGGCGTCGCTACGTGCGCGCTATCCGGGTGCCAGCTACCTCGGGGTGCTGAGCCAGCAGGAACTGGCCAAGGTGTATGCTTCAGCCGACGTCTTCGTATTCCCCAGCCGCACCGATACGTTCGGGCTGGTCTTGCTCGAAGCGCTGGCCAGCGGCCTGCCGGTGGCCGCCTATCCGGTGACCGGGCCGATCGATGTGCTTGGCGACAGCGGCGCCGGGGTGATGCACGAAGACTTGCGCGAAGCTTGCCTGGAGGCGCTGCGCATCGACCGTGCCACCGCCCGCGCCCATGCCGAGCGGTTCTCGTGGCGTGCCGCCTCCGAGCAGTTCCTGACTCACCTGCAGCCACTGCCGGCCGTGCGCGCGGCGCTGAACGGCAACGCCGCACGTACCACTTCCGAACATGCCGACTCCGCATCGCCCGCCGTCCGACCCGCACCGCCCGCCAGCGCCCCAGACCTCGGCGCCAGCCCAGGACTCGCCGAACAACGACTACACGATTGAGCAGAATCCCCACAAAGGCAATCGCGGCCTGGCACGGGCCTGGCATGCCGGCATCAATTCGCTGTCCGGCCTGCGCTATGCGGTGCTGGAAGAGAGCGCATTCCGCCAGGAACTGACGCTGGTGGCCATCCTGACTCCCTGCGCCCTGCTGCTGCCAGTCGGCATTGTCGAGCGCATCCTGCTGCTGGGCACCTTGCTGCTCGTGCTCATTGTGGAGTTGCTCAACTCCAGCGTGGAAGCTGCGGTCGATCGCATCTCGCTGGAGCGCCACAGCCTGTCCAAGCGCGCCAAGGACTTCGGCAGCGCCGCGGTGATGCTGGCGCTGGTGCTGTGCGGCGGCACCTGGCTCGCCATTGCCGGACCGATCGTGGTGGACTGGCTGCGGGCGCTGGCAGCCTGAGGGTGGGCGATTCCGACGTCAGACAGGGCGTCCGTGGACGATACGGCATTGCGGCAAACGGTGATTGCTTATAATCGCCTTCAACTTACCGAATTGCCGCTCGCCCGGTCGCCCATGGAACCCAAACAGCAAACCGGCCCCCGCCGCACCCGGGACCGCATCCTAGACGTCTCCCTGCGCCTGTTCAACGAACTGGGCGAGCCCAACGTCACGACCACGACCATCGCGGAAGCCATGGAGATCAGCCCCGGCAATCTCTACTATCACTTCCGCAACAAGGACGACATCATCAACTCCATCTTCGTGCTGTTCGAGCAGGAGATGGAGCGCCGCCTCAAGATGCCCAACGACCGCAAGGCCACGCTGGACGAGAGCTGGGGCTACCTGCAGTACATGGCGGAGTTCATGTGGACTTACCGCTTCCTCTACCGCGACATCAACGACCTGCTGGCGCGCAACCGCATGCTTGAGACCAACTTCAAGCGCATCGTCGAGCAGAAAAAGCGCTTTGCGATGGAGATCTGCCGGCAGTTCCAGGAAGACGGCGAGATGGAAGCCACGCCCGAGCAGGTCGATGCCATCTGTACCAATATGGTAGTGGTAGCCACTTACTGGCTGTCATTCCAGTTCGTCCAGCATCCGCGCCAGTACAACGATCCCGAACAGATTCGCGGCTACCTGCACGGCGCGAGTTATCACATCTTCTCGATCCTCGCCCCTTACCTGCGCGGCAAGGCCCGCCAGGCGTTCGACGTGCTGGCCCAGGAATACGCCGCCGCCAAGGCGGCACAAACAGCAAAGGAGAAAAAGTGAAGTCCGTTTGTATCTATTGCGGCTCCAGCCCCGGCAACCGCCCCGAATACGCCGCCGCGGCGCGCAACATGGGCAAGCTCCTGGCCGAGCGTGGCCTGGCGCTGGTCTACGGCGGGGGCAAGGTCGGGCTGATGGGTATCGTGGCCGATGCCGTGCTGGCACACGGCGGCACCGCGATCGGCATCATTCCCGATGCGCTGATGCAAAAGGAAGTCGGCCACCGCGGCCTGACCGAGCTGCACGTGGTGCGCAACATGCACGAGCGCAAGCAGATGATGGCCGACCGCGCCGATGCCTTTATCGCCATGCCTGGCGGTGTCGGCACCTTCGAGGAACTGTTCGAGACCTTCACCTGGCTGCAGCTGGGCTATCACGCCAAGCCGGTGGGGCTGCTCAATGTGGCGGGCTTCTACGACAGCATGCTCGGCTTCATGCAACACGCCGTGGACGAAGGCTTCCTGAAGCAGGTCCACAATGACCTGCTGCATGTGGCGCCTACGCCCGAAGGCATCCTCGACAAGCTCGCCAACGCGCCGCGCTTGCTGGTGGACAAGTGGCAGGAGAAGCGCGAGGAGACCTGATGATGCTCCCGGCGGCCGGACTCCGGCCGCCGGGGACTACATCGGCTTGAGGCCAAGCGCATTCACCATGCCGCGATAGCGGCTCAGCTGCGCTGCCTGCCAAGCCTCGGCCTCCTGTTCACTGCCCGAGCGCATCACCGTGCGCCCTTCCGACTCCAGCCGGGCCCGCAGCTCCGGCTGGGCCAGCGCCTGGCCGATAGCCAGGCGCAGCTTGCGCACCACGTCGTCGGGCGTGCCTTTACGCACGTAATAGCCGCCACCGATCACGTACTCGAAATCCGACAGCAGCTTGCTGTCCCGCAGGGTCGGGATATGCCGCAACTGCGCGGGCAGCGTCTTGGAAAAACTGCTCACCACCTTGATCCGGCCCTGCTTGGCCATGGCATCCATGCTGACCTGATAGGGCAGCACCGCGAAGTCGACCTGGCCACCGGCCAGGTCCTGCAGCGCGGGCGCGGCGCCCTTGTAGGGCACGTGCAGGAATTTCGCGCCGGTGCGCTGGCCCATATATTCCGTCAGCACGTGGTAAAGCGAGCCAACGCCAACGCTGCCATACGTGAGCGGCTTGGCGCCCGGCTTGCGTGCCAATTCGACGAATTCATCCAGTGTCCTGGCCGGCAGGTCACCGCGCACCAGGAGCACGATGGTGGCCTCGGTGATGGGCTGCACCAGCCGGAAGTCCTCGGGCTTGTATTTGGCGGACGCGTTCAGCAGCGGCGTCAGGATGACTTCGTTGGCGGAGCCATGCAGCATGGCGTAGCCGTCCGGCGGGCTGTTCAGCACGCGCATGGCGCCCAGCACGCCGGTGCCGCCCGCCACATTCTCGACCAGTACCTGTTGGCCAAGCGCCCGGCTGATGGGTTCGCTGAAGATGCGCGCGGAAACGTCGCTCGCGCCGCCGGCAGGATATGGCACCACCAGGGATACCGGCTTGAGCGTGGGATAGGCAGGGCCCTCGGCGAGTGCCGGCAAGGCGATGCACGCCATGCCGAGCACGGCCGCCAGCCATCGCATCGCACCGCGCGCCCCTTGCCGGTTCCATCCGCTGCCGGGCATCAAGCTGTTCATCGTTCCCTCCATCTTTGTCTCTGGCTTTTTAGTTTTTGTGCACGGCGGCCCTAGCCAATCCGGCGCCGCCAGTCTAGCAATGGCATTCTGGCCGCAGCAATGACAAAGAGAGGGTGAAATCGTTGCACGCAACGCAACGATTCCCGAAGCACGCCGTCCGCATCAGACCTCCGGAAAGTCCTTCACCACATGGCGCAGCATATTGCTCGCCGCGGGCGAGAGATGGCGCCCGGCGCGCGTAATGATGTGGTTGCGGCTGTTGTTGAGGATGGGATTGGCCAGGGGCAACGAGACCAGTTGCTTGAACTGTGCGCCCTTGAGCGGCACCGAGCGCGGCGTCATGATAAAGCCAAGCCCGAGCGCAGCGAACTCCCACAGCACCTTGAAGGAATTGGTGACCAGCATCGGCTTGAGGCTGATGTGCTCGTCCAGCTCGGCGGCCTGGATATGCTTGCGCACGCCGAACGACTCCACCAGCGTGGCGCCGGCATGCGGGGCAAGGTCGGAAAGCTTCAGCGCCTTGCGCGACTTCGCCAGCGGATGGTCGCGGCGCACGTGCACCCGGATCGGCGAGGCGCGCGAGAAGTGCGAGCGCAGGCGCACGTCGTTGGGCGGCTGGAAAGCGAAGCCGATATGCGCTACGTCGTCCACGATGGCGCGCACGGTGTCATCGGTGCCCGCCACCTGCATGCCGTAGGTCACCTGGGGATATTTGCGCATGAAGCCCTGCAGCACCGGTTCCAGCAGCAGGTCAACAAAGCCCTCGCCAAACACCAGGTTCACATGCCCGCCGCGCGCGTTCTTCAGGTTATTCACCTCCGCCAGGAAGGTGTCCTGCAGGTCCTGCTGGCGCCGCGCAAAGAGCGCCATCATGTGCCCGGCATCGGTGGCGACCACGCCACGGCCACAGCGCTCCAGCAGCGTCAGGCCGGCATCCTTCTCCAGTTTGGCGACCGCGCGGCTCACAACCGACGGATCCAGTCCCAGCACCTCGGCCGCGCCGCGCACGCTGCCGGTCTCGATGATCTGCAGCAGGCACAGAGCGCGCCTGCGATCCAATACGTCTTCCAACATTCACTCCTCGCGGGCGGCTGGCGCCGCCTCTTTTGCACAGGCAAGTATCGTTGCATGCGGCACAACGTTCCGGGTATTCGATTGTCATGATTCCAACGGTCGGCAAGACTGAGAATCGGCGTTTTCCCTCACTTTTCCCTCACTTTTGCCGGAGACGCCGCATCATGACCCTCACGCCCCCGACCCTGGCCCCGCTTTCGGGCCCACTACCTGAGGAACTGCTGGCCCGGATGCAGGCGTGGCGGCACGATATTCACACGCACCCCGAAACCGCGTTCACCGAGCACCGCACCTCGCGGCTGGCCGCGCAAGCGCTGGCGAACATGGGCCTGGAAGTGCATCAGGGGCTGGCCGGAACCGGCGTGGTCGGCACCTTGCGGCGCGGCACCGGCCCCACTATCGGCCTGCGCGCCGATCTTGACGCCCTCGATATGCATGAGCTTGGCGATGCGCCGCATCGCTCCGCAATCCATGGCAAGATGCATGGCTGCGGCCATGACGGCCATACGGCCATGCTGCTGGGCGCTGCGCACTACCTGTCGCAGGACGAGGGCTTCAGCGGCACCGTGCATTTCATCTTCCAGCCGGCGGAAGAAAACGAGGGGGGCGGGCGGGTCATGGTGGAGGCTGGCCTGTTCGAGCAGTTTCCCTGCGACGCGGTGTTCGCACTGCACAACTCGCCCAACCTGCCACTGGGGACGTTCTCCACGCGGACCGGGACGATGACGTCCAACTCCGATACCTTCGAGATCGCCATCGTCGGCAAAGGCTCCCACGCGGCACAGCCCGAGGCGGGTATCGATCCCATCGTGGTCTCGTCGCAACTGGTGGCGGCGCTACAGGCCATCGTCAGCCGCAATGTCAGCGCGGTGGATTCGCTGATCGTCAGCGTCACGCAGATCCACGGTGGCGACACCTGGAACGTGATTCCCGAGCAGGTAGTGCTGCGCGGCACCTGCCGCTCGTTCCGGGCGTCCACGCGCGCCAGGGCCGAGGCACGCATGCGCGCGGTCTGCGAAGGCATCGCCATGGCCTCGGGGGCGAAGATCGAACTGCGTTATTTCGCGGGCTATCCTGCCTGTGTGAACACGGAGCGGGAGATGGAGATGGCGGCCAGCGCGGCGCGCCGGGTGGTGGGTGCGCCGCGCGTCGATACGAACTGCCTGCCGCGCACGGGATCGGAAGATTTCGCCTATATGCTGGAGCAATGTCCGGGCGCGTATGTGTTCCTCGGCGCCGCGCGAGAGGGGGACAACCCGCCACTGCATAACCCGTACTACGATTTCAATGACGAGATCCTGCCGCTGGGCGCTGCGTACTGGATCGAGTTGGTGCGGCTGGTCTTGAAGCCGGGGCAGTAGCATCGTCCGGGTCCGCTCAGAACGATGCATCCGACTCCCATCGGAAAGATTGCTCTTGCCCGGCATGCGACAGCCGTGCCTGCGGGGCGTTTCGACGGAGAATTTTCGCGCCAATAATCAGATTTTTCCCAAGAAAAGTTAGTCGTCAATCTTTTATAAAAAAGGGGCTTTTGGCCAGCACAATGGCGTTGTACGGTCTCTATCAGAACGATGAGCCCGGCCCCCTCAGGAAAGCGCTCTCTTCCTCCGTATCCCGCCGCCCCAGCACTGCATTGCGATGCGGAAAGCGTCCGAAGCGCCCGATCACCGCACGGTGCCTGATCGCCCACTCGACCACGTCCACCCTGCCCTCGCTCTCCTCGCGCAGCGTTGTCATCAGCTGCACGGCGATGTCCTGGTCGGCAAGCGCTTCGGAGTGCTCGAACGGCATATAGCAGAACATGCGATGGAATGGCGTTGGCAGCAGGCGATCGGCGCCGCTCACCACCATCTGGCGGGCCGTCGCCAACGCCTGCGCGTCAGAGGCGAAGCTGCGCGGATCGCGGCGAAAGACGTTGCGCGGTACTTGGTCCAGCACCACGATGCGCGCGCAGGCACCCTCGGGAGTTTGCACCCAGCCGGCATGGGCGCCGGCGTGCGTCGCTTCCCACAGCGGCAGGAAGGCTGCGCGCATGGTGGCGTCGAAGTCATCGGACTTGGTGAACCACTGCGCGCGCGAACTGTTCCACTCTGGCGAGCCGGCCGCGCCAAACCAGAAATCAAGCACGCGCCCGGCGTCGGTGGGCAAGTCAGTGACAGCGTCGAGATTCGTATTGGTCATGGCGTATTGGCGGATAGCCCGATCGATGGCGCATTGCCGTCAACGCGGTACATTGCGCATCCAGTCGGCGGTACCGAAGAAGGCCTGCATCAGGCGCAGTTGCAAGTCTTCGGGCAGGCCCACGTCCTGCATGGCCAGCGCCATGCAGCGCATCCACTGGTCGCGCTCGCTGGTGCCGATCTCGAACGGCATATGGCGCGCGCGCAAGCGCGGGTGGCCAAAGCGCTCGATAAAGTGATTGGGGCCGCCCAGCCAGCCGCACAGGAACCAGAACAGCTTGTCCCGCGAGCCATCCAGGGAGGCGGGATGCATGGAACGGAGCCCCTTGAACTCGGCTTCGAGATCCATCAGGTCGTAGAAACGATCGACGAGTTCACGCACGCGCGCCTCGCCGCCGATCAGCGCATAGGCGGTGACTTCGGTGGCGGCGGATTCTTCAGGTTTGGATTCGGTACTCATAAGACACTCGGAAATTCTTGAGGCACGGGCTGCACGAGCGGCGCGGAAACCGCTCAGGCTTCGCGCAGCGTGGCCAGCGCAGGCTGCCGCAGCACCTCGCGCAAACCCAGCCAGCCGCCCGCGAAAGCGCACAGCATGCCAGAAAACACGCCGGCGGGCACGATCCAGCCATTGAAGCGGAACGGGAAATCGAATACGAACTGCGACAACCCCCAGCCCACGGCAATCGCGCCCAGGCTGGCCAGCAGGCCCGCCAGGCCACCCACCACCAGAAACTCGGCGTACTGGGTCTGCCGCACCATCGCCGCGGACGCGCCCAGCGCCTTGAGCAGCCCGGCATCGCGCTTGCGCTCGTCGCGCGCGCCGGACAGCGCCGCGTAGAGCACGGTGACACYGGCCGCCAGCGTGAATACAAACAGGAACTCCACTGCCGCGATAACTTGGTCGAGCACGTCCTKGATCTGGCGCAGGATCAGGTCGGTGTTGACCACCGTAATGTTCGGGAATGCCGCCACCAGCTGGTTGCCCAGCGCGGCCTGCCGGGCCGGCAGGTGGAAGGCGGTGATGTAGGTCTGCGGCATGCCCTGCATGGCGGCGGGCGGCAGGATGACAAAGAAGTTCACCCGCATCGAGCCCCAGTCCAGCTTACGCAGCGACGTCACCGGCGCCTCCACCGACTGCCCGGCCACATCGAAGCGCAAGGTATCACCCAGCCGGATCCCCAGCGTCTTGGCGATGCCCTCCTCCACCGAGGCCCCGGCCTTGCCGCCGCCGAGCCASTTGCCCGCCACCACGCGGTTGCCAGCCGGCAGCGCGTCGGTATAGGACAGGTTGAACTCGCGCTCGACCAGGTTGCGGGCACGGCCATCCGGGAAGCGCTCGGCGCGCACCGGCTGGCCGGCGATATGCGTCAGGCGTCCGCGCACCATCGGGTACAGCAGGTCGTCGATGCCGGCGTGCTGCAGCATGCCGGTCAGGGGCGCGCGCTGGTCGGGCTGGATATTGATGATGAAACGGTTGGGCGCGTCCGCCGGCGTGGCGTTGCGCCATGAGGAGATCAGGTCGTTGCGCGTCATGCCAAGCAGCAGCAGCGCCATCAGGCCCACCGCCAGCGCGACCGTCTGCAGCACCGTGACGCCGCGGCGGCGCTCCAGCACCGCCAGCGCGAAGCGCCAGCCCACGCTGCCGCGCGCCAGGCGGCCGCCGCGCATCAGCCGGGCCAGCAAGATCAGCAAGCCAAGGGCCAGCAAGGCGAACACGGCGCCCGCGGCCACGAAGCCGCCGGCGGTGGTCAGCCCCAGCTTGAGATCGCGGGCGGCCACCAGCAGCAGCGCCACGAAGGCGCCAAGGCCCAGCCCGTAGGCGATCCAGGTCGACACAGGCGGCGCGCCGATGTCGCGTCGCAGGACACGCAGCGGCGGCACCCCGGTCAGCGCCAGCAGCGGCGGCAGCGCAAAGCCAGCCAGCAGGACGATGCCCGCCAGCAAGCCCACCACGGCCGGCAGGACCGAGGGCTGCGGCAACGTCACGGTAAGCAGGTTGCCCAGCGAGAGCAGCAGCCCGTAGTGCGCCAGGTAACCCAGCGCCACGCCGGCGGCCGCGCCGCCGATGCCCAGCAGCAGGAACTCCAGCCCGAAGGCCAGCAGGATCTCGCGGCGCGACAGGCCCATGCACTTGTAAACCGCGCAGGCGTCGGTATGGCGCTGCATATAGCGGCGCGCCGACATGGCGATCGCCACCGCCGCGATCATCGACGAGAGCACCGCCACCAGCGACAGGAAGCGTTCGGCACGATCCAGCGTGGCGCGCATTTGCGGCTGGCCGGATTCGAGCGACTCGACACGGGTGTTGCGCAGCGCGCGCTTGTCGATCTCGGCGACTGCCCACTGCTGATAGGCCTGCGCGGCGGCGTCGGGGCCGGCTACCAGCAGGCGGTATGTGACCCGGCTGCCCCAGCCGACCAGCCCGGTGGACTCCAGGTCCGACAGCGGCAGCATCACACGCGGCGCGAAGTTCATGAAGCCGGCACCGCGGTCCAGTTCCTGCGTGATGATGCGTTCGATGCGAAAACCGCGACTGCCCAACTGGATGGTGTCGCCCAAGGCCACGCCGAGCGAATCGAGCAAGGCCTCGTCCACCCAGACCGTGCCTGCCGCAGGAATGCCGGTGGCTGGCGCATCCGGCCCGCCACGCTCACCCGCCACCTTGACCTGCCCGCGCAGCGGGTAACCGGTGCCAACGGCCTTGAGCGCGGCCAGTTGCGAAGCGGCCTCCGCTGGCACCGCGCCGGCCGTGCCCTGCGCGGCTGCCTTGGCCGGCGCGCGCGCGCTCGCCATGCTGGGAAAGGTGACGGTCTGCGTCGTGACCAGGCCCGCCTGGGCGGCGTGGCCGGCGAAGACGGCATCGAACGGCTGGTCGGACACGATCAGCACATCGGAGGCGATCATCTGGCGCGCATCGCGCTCCAGCCCGAGCCGCATGCGGTCGGCCAGGAAGCCCACGCTGCTGAGCGCCGCGACGGCCAGCACCAGCGCGAACAGCAACAGGTTCAGTTCGCCGGCGCGCCAGTCGCGCCGCGCCATGCGCAGCGCCTGGCGCCAGGGCGAGAAGCGCGCCGGGCTGGCGCCGGACGGCATGGCGGCGGCGATGGCGGGAACAGTCCGGGAAGCGGGTTCTGAAGACATGGATCAGTTATCTCTTGTCCGTGCACGAGCATCATGGCGGCCTGCCGGGCAGGCCGCGCGGGTATCGATGATATCGGGAGATATCGGCAAAACAGCAAGCGGCAAAACAGCAGGTCCGGGCGCCTCGCCATGCTGACGGCGGATGGCTGGCGGACACTCGCCAACCGGATCAGGGCCAGATTATGGCGGCACTAGTGCCTGGGCTGGCGCCCGGCCGGCGCAGTGGCCGGCGCACGCTTGGCCAGGGCATCGCGCAAGCGGCGCACGCCGCGCCACAGCTTGGGCAGCAGCCACACCGCCACCAGCAACAACAGCGCCAGCACCACCAGGAAGACCACCGGCAGGAAAAACGCCAGCAGCAATCCGCTGCTGGCGGCTACATCTTCGCTAAGTGAGGCAGCCCAGTTCGAAAACGGTTCCGGGGATACATTGATCAGCGCGCGCGTGCCGGCCTTGGCAGCGTGGGCGGTACCGGCCAGGGTGCCGCCCACCAGCCCGGCGGCGACCATCCACTGCGGATCAAGCTGTCCGAACGCCGCGGCGGCCAGGATCGCACCGGCGGGAATGCGGATAAAGGTCTGGATGGTGTCCCAAAAGGAATCGAAGCCGGGTACCTTGTCGGCCACGAATTCGGCCARGGCCAGCACCGCGGCCAGCRCGATCACCCACCACGACTCAAGCGCCTGCAGGCCGGGTGGCAGGTGCAGCCAGCCGGCGCGGCCCAGCGCGCCGGCCGTGAAGACGGCCAGGTAGAGGCGAAATCCGCTGGTCCAGGACAAGCCCGCAGCCAACGCGGCCGTTTCTAGCATGGCACTCCTTGCAGGGTCAGGGCGGCCGGCATGTAGCCCCGCCCATGACTGCAGTTTAATACGCGGGCACGCAAGCGGCCGGAAACCGGCCCTGGCCCGGCACCGGCGTCAGCTGCCTTCCTTGCCGTCGGGGCCGTACCAGGGGAGTGCCTGCTGGGGCGTCAGGATGCCATCGGGCTCGGCCATGGTGTAGCCCGGCAAGGCCTCGATACGGCGCGCGAAGGCAGGATCCGCCATCCGCGCCAGCAGCGCGTGCGCCCAAGGCGCGATCTGGTCGTTCTTGCGCAGCGCCAGGTAGTACGCCTCGCGCGTCAGCGGCACGAAGGCCAGCCCATGGGCCTCGGCATTCATGCGCAGGCCGAACCCCACCTCGGCGCTGCCGGCATGCACCGCTTCAGCCACTTTTTCGTTGCTGAATTCGGGGGTTTCGTAACCGACGATCTGGTCCGGAAAGAGGCCGTGGGTGGCCAGCAACTGGTCGAACAGCATGCGCGTGCCCGAACTGCGCTGCCGGTTGACGAAGCGCGCCCGGGTACGGGCCAGGTCGCGCAGGTCGCGGATCTGGCGCGCCAGGCCGGGCGTCACGATCAGGCCCTGCTCGCGCCAGGCGAGCCGGATCAAGCGCACGGCAGCCGGACGCAGCCATTTGCGCAGCGTCACATGCGCCACCGAGCCGGCGGTCTGGATCGGCGAAACGTAGAAGCCGGCCACCTCGGACTGCCGCTCCTGCAGGCAGATCAGGCCCTCCACGCTGCCGCAGAACACAGTATCGAGCTGCAGGCCGCCCGGCTCGTCATGCAGCGCGTCCGCCAGGACCTCCATGGCGGGGTCGTGGCTGCCGGAAAAACGGATGCGGGTCTGCGGCTGGGCGGCATCGTCGAGATCCGCCAGGAAATCCACCATCGCCTTCTGCACGATCGGATCGATGGATTCACGCAGGCGCCCTTCCGCGCGCAGCAAACGCTCGCCGAACAGCGTCAGCGTGGCACCCCGGCCACGCTCCATGTCCAGCATGCTGCGCCCGAGCATCTCCTCCCACGACCGCATCACGCCCCAGGCATGCCGGTAGGACAGCCCGATCTCGCGTGCCGCGCGATGCAGGGAGCCGGTCTCGCGCACGGCCTTGAGCAGCTGGAACACCTTGCCGTTGGAGCGTGGATTGTCATCCACGGCCACTACCGGAAACAGATCAAAGCGGAATGTCATATGAAACGCTTTTCATATTTACTTTAGAGATGTGGCTCATCGACAATCGAATGCCTTGATTTCCACGGTATTCGCCGCATTCTCACCGATCCTGTGAGTTGGTGGCAATTCTGTTTCTAAAAACATAAGACACGGAGCGACCATGCCGGGCTCAACCATCTCTTGCCTTTTTCATCACATCTCTGGCCGTACCGCCGCTTCCCTGGGCTTGGTTTGCCTGGTCACGCTGAGCGGCGCCACTGGCGCGCTCGCCGGCGAACTCAAGCTGGCTACCACCACCAGCACCGAGAACTCGGGCCTGCTCAAATTCCTGCTGCCGAAGTTCGAGCAAAAGAGCGGCGTCACGGTGAAGGTGATCGCGGTGGGGTCGGGCAAGGCGATGAAGATGGGCGAGATGGGCGACGTCGATGTGCTGCTGGTGCACGCGCGCAAGATGGAAGACGAATTCATGGCCGCGGGCTACGGGGTTAATCGCCGCGACGTGATGTACAACGACTTCATCGTGGTTGGGCCTGCCGGCGACCCGGCCAGGCTGAAGGGCGAGAAAGACGTTATCGCGGGCTTCAAGAAGATTCCTGCGGCCGGCAGCAAGTTCATCTCGCGTGGCGATAATTCCGGCACCGACGTGATGGAGAAGGATTACTGGAAGCAGGCCGGCATCGAGCCCAAGGGGCAGCCGTGGTATGTGAGTGCGGGGCTCGGGATGGGGGAGGTGTTGACCATGGCGGCGCAGATGCCGGGATATACCCTGTCGGACCGGGCCACCTATGGCGCGTATCGCGCCAAGACGGGGCTGGCCATTTTGCTGGAGGGCGATCCGAAAATGTTCAACCCATATGGGGTGATTGCTGTTAATCCAGTTAAGCATCCGGGGACCAACTATGCGGATGCGATGAAGCTGGTGGAGTGGGTTACCTCCAAGGAGGGGCAGGATGCTATTGCGGCTTACAAGGTGGAGGGGGAGCAGTTGTTTTTTCCTAGTTACAAGGGGAAGTGACGGTGGGGGGGTTAGGAGGAACGCAACCGTTGGCTCTTTTTGCGGGATTGGGAATTGGTTTGGGCGGTGTTGGTTGTTGTACCCAACTGCGTACGACATCCCCCTGCGGGGGATGCCGGTCACTCTTCTTTGCCTCGGCAAAGAAGACTAACGAGAAGAAAGCCGACCCTGCCGGGGGCAGAGCAATCAGGCCTATGAGGCTCGGTGGTTTCGTCGTACGGCCCTGAGTGTTGGCTGGCGTGCCTTGCCGGCTCGAAGGGCCGTGAAATCGCATGACCCATGGGTTTCGTGGTGGGGCCCCTGACCTCGTGCGCGGTGCCCGCTCCCACATCTGCCGTTCGCGACGCGAATTGCTGCAGCGTATCGTGCCTTGCTGGTTTCGTGGTTTTGTCTCTCACGGCGAATACCGTGCCATTTGACACCCTGCCGTACCGGCGCTGGCTATGGCTGGACGCCAGCTTCGTCGTTTCGTGGTGGGGACCGTGGCCCGGTCAGCGAACACGGAAGCATAGGGTGATGGTGTTGGCGGTTCGCTACCACTTCGTGAGCGAGGCCGCAGGTTGAGCGGGGGGGCCACCGCGCCCAYCACGAAACCCATTATTGAAAAGTTGCGCGGCGTTCGCCACCGCGAACGGCAGGGACCGAACAATCGCCGCGCTTGCCGCCAGAGACAAACCACGAAACAGTAAGCCTCGAAGAATCGTGGCCCGTTGCCCCGCGAACGGCAGATGGGTGAATGGGCAGGGCGCCCGCCATCGGGGGCCGCACCACGAAACCCGTGTGRCCCGCAGCGCTATCGCCGTTGAAACCGGTAGGACATGCCAGCCGAAGCCACTGCCCGCACGACGGAATCACTGCCGCCAAATCGTCTGATTGCTCTGCCCCCGGCAGGGTCGGCTTTCTTCTCGTTAGTCTTCTTTGCCGAAGCAAAGAAGAGTGACCGGCATCCCCCGCAGGGGGTTGTCGTACGCTGTTGGGTACAACAACCAACACCGCCCAAACAAAACCCCAAACACCCAACAACACGCCAACTGTTCTGCCCTTGGGTTCAAAAACCACCCTCAATTAAACCCCCCTACCCCTCCCTAACCAACTGCGGCAAAACCGGCAACTCCCCCGCCACCTCAGCAATCATCCTCCGCATCCACATAACATCCGGCGCAGCATGACACCGCTCATGCCAAAGCTGATAAAACCGCATCCGCGGAAACACCACCGGCGAAGGCACCATCTTCAACGGCAGGTACTGCGCATAGTGCGCGGCAAACTGCCGCCCCGTGGTGAACACCATATCGGTCTTCATCAGCACATACGGCACCAGCCCGAAATACGGCAACGTAACCTGGATATTGCGCTTGTACCCCTGCTCAGCCAGCGCCTGGTCAATCATGCTGCGCTGCATCGAAGCATAGGGCGCGGGCGCAAGATGAGGCATCTCCAGGTAATGCTTGAGGGTCAGCCCCTTGCGCGCCAACGGATGCTGCGCCCCCAGCATGCACACCACCTCATCGTCGAACAGCGGCGAGATATGCAGATGTTCCGGCGGCGACAGCCAGTTGCCGACCACGATGTCGAGCTGCCCTTGTTCCAGGCTGTCGAGGAAGTCGCTCGATGACGTCATCGGGTGCACGAACAGCTTGGCGCCGGGCGCAAGCCGGCGCACACGCTCGACGATATTGGGCAGGAAGAAGGCGTCCAGGTAGTCCGGCGCCCCCAGGTGGAAGGTACGGGTAGTGGTGGCGGGGTCGAAATGCTGGGGCGGCCGGGCGATGCGGTCCATGGCCGCCAGGCTCTGCTCGGCCAGTTGCAGCAGCTCACGGCCGCGCTCGGTCGGCACCATGCCGCTCTTGCCGCGCACCAGGATGGCATCCCCGGTGATTTCCCTTAGCCGCTTGAGCGTATTGCTGATAGCGGGCTGCGACTGACCGAGCCGGACTGCGGTGCGGGTCACGCTCTGCTCGGTCAGCAGCGTGTGCAGCACCCGCAGCAAATAGGTATCGAGATGGTCGCGTCCGTGCATGGCGAGGGGGCGCCAGGCGCGCATGGCAGCCGGTGGCGTGGGGGGTGGGAACGGCGCATAGTGTATGTCAGGCACCCCGTCATTGGTCAAATCCGGCTGCCGCACTCCTCGTCAGCCGTGCAACGCTCTCCCCTCTTGATGGGGCATATCACCTGGGCCGAATATTGCATCATCGGCACCAGTGCTATGTTTGCCCCCATCACAAAGAGAGAAGACACCATGGAGACGCAAACCATCCGCTTTTACCACCGCGGCCAGGTCCAGGAGGTCGCCGATGCCCCCGTGACCCGCACCGTGCTGCAGTACCTGCGCGAGGACGCGCGCTGCACGGGCACCAAGGAGGGCTGCGCCGAAGGCGATTGCGGTGCGTGCACCGTGGTGCTAGGC
>NZ_JBFTLX010000086.1:0-24602 GCF_056396665.1 Cupriavidus sp. 05T313
GGGTGCGCAGGCGCTGCGGGTCGTAGAACGGCGTCTTGGTTACCGTGCCCGTATGCGCGCCGTTGCTGTCGTGGTTACCGTGCCCGTATGCGCGCCGTTGCTGTCGCGGATCTCAACCTTGGTGCCAAGCGCCTTGTAGCCGGACTGCAGGTGCACGAGCGCCAGCGATTGCATCAGGTAGCGGCTGAAGGTGGCGCTGGTCACCACGCCCACCGCCTTGCCGTCCACGAAGATCTTCGATCCGGCTTCCACCGCGCGGTCATGCCTTACCGCCACGCCGGCCTGGAAGAAGCGCTCCTTGCCGCGCGCGTTCAGCAGCGCCGCCTTGCCCACGTAGTCGCCCGCCTTGTCGGTGTCGATGGCCCAGCCGAGATTGACTTCCCACGGCGTGGTATCGCCTTCCGGCATGTCGAAGGGGAAGAACAGCAAGGCTGCCTCGATGCGGGCGAGTTCGAGCGAATCCCAGGAGCAGGGAATCAGCCCCTGCGGCTTGCCCGCCTCCAGGATGGCGTCCCACAGATCGACGGCGTCCGCCGCGGCGCAGGCGATCTCGAAACCTTCCTCACCCGAGTAGCCGCCCCGGGAAACAATGATCTTGCGGCCGAACAGCGTGGTCTCGCGATGCGCGAAATACGGCAGGGAGGCCAGCTCGATGCCGATATGCGGCTTGAGGATGGCGGCGGCGCGCGGCCCTTGCAGGGACAGCATATGCACGTCAAAGTCTTGCTCCCACTTCACGTCGCGGCCTTTCGAGAGCGCGGCAAGCTGGCGTTGCGTATTGCCGCTGCCGTGCGACAGGCGGTACTGGTTCGGCGCGTCGCAGATCACCATCAGGTCGTCGCTGACGGCGCCGTTCTCATCGACGGCGGCAGCCAGCCGCGCCGTACCCGGCTGCAGGCGATGCACATCGATCGGTACCATCTTGTCGATGACGGCGGCGGCATCCGGTCCGGATACCTTGACGATATTCAGGCCGCTGATGTCATAGAGGCCCGCGGCGGTACGCACCGCCACCACCTCGTCCTGCGGATCGCGCCGGTAGCGCCAGGGGATCGGCATATCGTTCCACGTATCGCCGTCCAGGGTGGAGCCGAGTTCGCGATGCCGAACGTTCAGGATGGATTCTCTGGTCATGTGCAGTCTCCGCAGGGTGTCTGGATTTTTGCGGAGTATGGCGAGCTACCCCCCCTCCCAACAATTTCCACTTGGCACTACCTCCTTGGTAGTAGCTGCGGGCGGTGCCTAAGAGGTATTGCCACGGCAGGCCCCGGTCCGCAGACTCCAGGGCACGGAAGTACGCCAGCGCAGGAGGAGAAACACATGACGGCCTTGACCTTGACCCAGCTCCCCGTTCCGGCCGCGGGCACCCATGGCCAGCGCATCGCGCGCGCCGTCGCCTCCCCGCAATCGACAACGGATACCAGTGCCGCGGTGGTGCGCTCATGGACCCGCTGCCTGGGCGAATACGGGCTCGATCCGGAACGGCGTCCCGTCCCGCCGGTGCTTTGCGCCAGCGAATTGCGCGAGCGCGGCGAGCGCTTCGGCGACCTGGCCGACTGCGCGCGGCTGGAGATGACCACGCTCTACCAGCAACTCGCCGACCCCGATATGGCGGTGATGCTGACCGATGCCGATGGCGTGGTCATGCATCTGGTGGCCGCCGACCCGTTCGCGCGCGAGATCGCCCCGGAAGGCTTGCGCGTCGGCGCGATCTGGAGCGAGCGCGAAGCCGGCACCAATGGTATGGGCACCTGCCTGGCGGAAGCCGGCGCGGTGGCGATACGCCAGCATGAGCATTTCTTCCAGCGCTATACCGGCCTCACCTGCTCGGCGGCGCCGATCTTCGACGAGAACGGCGTGCTGGCGGCGGTGCTCGACGTCACCAGCCGCTCGCCCCTGCTGTGGCAGCAACACTCCCCGGTGCTGGTCGGCATGTCGTGCCGCCATATCGAGAACCGCCTGTTCGATGCCCGCTTCCGGCACGCATATCCGATCCGCTTCCACAGCCAGCCGGAACTGGTCTACACCGCCGGCGAAGGCAAGCTCGCGGTCGACGCCGACGGCGTGGTGCTCGCCGCCAACCGCAGCGCCCTGCTCCAACTCGGCTTCCCTTCGATGCAGGCATTGCGCGGCAAGCGCATCGACACGCTGTTCATGAGCTCGCTCGACGAGCTGGTGGCACGTAGCGCGCGCCAGTCTTTTCATCCGGTGCCGGTCTACCTCGCGCAAGCATCGGATCGTTTCTTCATGGTCGCGCAGCAGCCGCCGCAGGACTGCCTGCCCCGGCCCGGTCGCCTCGCGGCACGCGGCACGCCGGCGCAGCAGACTGCCGCGCCCAGGCCAGCGCGCGCGGGCCTGGCCTGCGGCGACCCGCGCATGGACGCGCAAGTCCAGCTGGCCACGCGCGTCATCGCGCGCAATGTGCCCGTCCTGCTCCATGGCGAAACCGGCACGGGCAAGGACGTCTTCGCCAATGCGCTGCATACGGCAAGCCCGGCGGCGCAAGGCGCGTTCGTAGCCATCAATTGCGCGTCTCTGCCGGAATCGCTGATCGAGAGCGAACTGTTCGGCTACCGCGCGGGCGCCTTTACCGGCGCTCAGCGCGAAGGCCGGCGCGGCAAGATCCTCCAGGCCGACGGCGGCACGCTSTTCCTCGAYGARATCGGCGAYATGCCGATGGCCTTGCAGGCACGCCTGCTGCGCGTGCTGGAAGAGCGCCGGGTGACACCGCTCGGGTCCGAGACCTCGGCCCGGGTGGATTTCCAGCTGATCAGCGCCAGCCATCGCAACCTCGCCGAACTGGTCCACGACGGGCGCTTTCGCGAGGACCTGTTCTACCGGCTAAGCGGCGTCGAACTGCGGCTGCCGCCCTTGCGCGAACGCGCCGACCGGCTGGCCCTGATCCACGCCATCCTGGCCGAGGAAGCCGGCCCGCAGGAAACTCCGCCCACGCTCGCACCCGATGCCGAGCAGGCGCTGATGCGCTACGACTGGCCCGGCAACCTGCGGCAGCTACGCTACGTGCTGCGCACCGCTGTAGCCCTGTGCGACGGCACGCGGCTGACCAGCCGGCAACTTCCTCCGGAAGTCGTGCAAGGCGCGCAACATGCCGCACGCCGCGGTCGGGGAGCCGACGCAGGGGCCGAAGCAAGCAAGCCCGCGCAGGAGAGCCTGCCGCCCTTCAACGCCATCCAGCTGAACGAGCGCAAGACCATCCTGGACCTGCTGGAGACGCATCGCTGGAATGTCAGCACCGTCGCCCGCACGCTGCGGGTCAGCCGCAACACGCTGTACCGCAAGATGCACCAGCTCTGCATCGAGATCGCGCGGGAGGCGGCTGCGTCGCGGCATGAGGCCGGGGCCTGAGCGCGCGCCGCTTGCGCCATGACACGCTCTCACCCCACCGTGCCGCGCCCCGCCGGTTGCGGTCCGGCGGCGCAGCGGTATGCCGCCAGATAGATCAGGCAGACAAAGCGATTCGCGAAAGGCCCTCATCCATGCAAACGCTCGAAAAGCCCGGCCACGACATTCATGGCATCAGCCCGTCCGGCGCGGTCCGGATTCACGCCACCGGGCGCCTGCACCTGGGCTTTCTCGACCCGGGCGCATCGCTCGGGCGGCGCTTCGGCAGTCTCGGCTTGTCGATCGGCGGCCCGGCGACCATCCTCGACCTCGGCCCGGCCGCGCAAGACCGGGTCGCCGCGGCGGACTACGCCGCGCGCCAGGAAGTGCCGCGCGTCTTGGCCTGGCTGGAGCGGCTCAAGCAAGCCAGCGGCATCCAGCGCCCGCTCGCGGTCCGGCTGCATGAGGTACTGCCGGCGCATGCGGGCTTCGGCTCGGGTACGCAACTGGCGCTGGCCCTGGGCCGGGCATTTTCCGAGCTGCACGGCCTGCCGTGGTCGGGCGCCGACATCGCCCGCCTGCTGGACCGTGGCGGCCGCTCCGGCGTGGGCATCGCCGCATTCGAGCGCGGCGGGCTGCTGGTGGACAGCGGCCCGCGTGGCGCGGGCAGCGTGCCGCCGCTGGCGGCGCGATTCGATTTCCCGGCCGATTGGCGCATCGTACTGCTGCTCGACACCAGCCGCACCGGCCTGCACGGCGCGGCGGAGAAGCAAGCCATGCAAGGGCTGCCGCCCTTTCCGCAAGCGCTGTCCGCCGATCTCTGCCACCGCGTGCTGATGCAGATCCTGCCTGCCGCCGCCGAGCAGGACTTCGCGCCCTTCGCCGAGGGCGTCAATCACCTGCAGCAGGTCATCGGCAACTACTTCGCGCCGGCGCAGGGCGGCGTGTATAGCAGCCCGGCGGTCGGCCACGTGCTGGACCGGATCACGCGGCAAGTCGGCGCCGGCCCTGCCGCCGTCGGACAAAGCTCTTGGGGGCCGACCGGCTTCGCCATCGTGCCTTCGCAGGCCGCTGCCGAACAGGCGGTGGCAGACGCCCGCGCGGCCGGACTGCTGGGGCCCTTCCTGGAAGCACGCATCGTCACGGGAGCCAATCGCGGCGCGCAGGTCGTGCCATCGGCGCGGCATGAAGCGGGTATCTCAAAGCCGGCGGCTTGTTGCAATGCGGCGGCGTAACGAGCGCAACGAGCGCCCGCCCTCTCCCGTATGCGGCGCCTTCTTTGCCTGCTTTCCTGGCGAGACAAGAAAGCAGGTCGCCGCCCCGCGGGGGTGGTGAAACTGCCTTTGACTTCAGGCCTTTGAAGTTGAAGTTGAAGTTGAGCACCTCAGACCACGGAGCCCCCAAAATGGCACGCCCCTGCATCCTGCATATGTTCACCCCCACCCGGCAAGCCAGCCCCTTCGACGTCAACATGGCCATCGACGCCGGCTACGCGCACGTCATCCCCTACGCCGAAGCCGGCCTCGACAACATCACAGCGCTGACCCAGGACGCCATCTTCTCCCGCGGCCCGAAAGGCGTCGCCAACACCGGCATCTTCATCGGCGGMCGCGACGTGGTGCTGGCGGCGGACATGCTCGACGCGGCCCGCAAGGCCATGGTGCCCCCGTTCGCGGTGTCGGTCTTCGCCGACCCGAGCGGTTCCTACACCACAGCGGCGGCGCTGGTAGCCGCCGTCGAAAGGCAACTGCGCAAAGTGCATCAAACCGACTTCTCCGGCCGCAGGGTACTGGTACTTGGCGGCAGCGGCGCCGTCGGCCGCGTCGCCGGTGCGCTGGCCTCGCAACTCGGCGCGCGCGTCTGGCTATCGAACCGCTCCGGCAGCGAGCAAGCCACCCGCATCAGCCGGGAAACCAACGAACGCTTCAACGCGCAGACCGAAGGCATCCTGATCCGCTCGGCCGACGCGCTGCGGGCTGCACTGGCCGAAGCCGACGTGGTATTCGCCACCGCAAGCGCCGGCGTCCAGGTCGTTGGCGAGGCGGACCGTGCCGCCGCGGGCAAGCTGCTGGTGGCCGCCGACGTCAACGCCGTGCCCCCGGCGGGCATCGCGGGCGTGGACGCCATGGACGACGGCAAGCCCATCGGCACCGGCAAGGCCGTGGGCGTAGGCGCACTCGCCATCGGCAATATCAAGTACCAGGTCCAGCATCGCTTGTTCCTCGCCATGCGCGAAGCCGCCAGGCCGGTCTACCTGGGCTTCCCCGAAGCCATGGCGATGGCGCGCACCGTGGCCGCCGAACTGCCTTGAGCACCAGGCGCTGGTCCCCACCACCGAACCGAGGCACCCATGCCAAGCACAACGAATGCCCACCCTGCCCGCTCACTCAGCGTCAACGCACTCAGCCAGCCGCTCGTCGCCAGCCTGCTCGACCATCGCGCCGAGTGGCGGCTCGCGGTCTCCGAAGGGCCCATGGGCGTGCGCATCGTCGATGCCGGCGTCGAGACGCGCGGCAGCGTCGAGGCTGGCCTGGCCATCGCCGCGATCTGCATGGGCGGGCTGGGCCAGGTGCGGCTGCGGCACGGCGGCGAAGGCTGGCCCACGCACATCGAGGCCAGCAGCGGCCAGCCGGTGCTGGCCTGCCTGGCCAGCCAGTACGCCGGCTGGAGCCTGAGCGCCAGCCAGGAGGAAACCGGCGGCAAGACATTCTTCGCGCTGGGCTCCGGCCCCGCGCGCGCGCTCGCCGGCAAGGAAACGCTGTTCGAGGAACTCGGCTATCGCGACAAGCTCCACGCCGGTGACGGCGGCGCCTGCCTGGTGCTCGAAGTCGACCGCGCGCCGCCGGAGATCGTCATCCGGAAGATCCTGCGGGACTGCGGGCTGCAGCCCGGGCAACTGACCGTGATCCTGACGCCGACGGCAAGCCTGGCGGGCACCACGCAGGTGGTGGGGCGCGTGCTGGAGGTGGCGCTGCATAAGGCGCACGTGCTCGGCTTCCCGCTGGATCGCATCGTCGGCGGCAGCGGTGTCGCGCCACTGCCGCCACCGGGCGCCGATGCCGGCGACGCGATGGGCCGCACCAACGACGCCATCCTGTATGGCGGCAGCGTGCACCTGACGGTCGATGCCGACGACGATGCCGCCCGGGCGCTTGCGCTGGATCTCCCGTCGGCCAGGTCGCGTGACTATGGGCGCCCCTTCGCCGACGTGTTCAGGGAATACGGCTACGACTTCTACCGCATCGACCCGGCCCTGTTCGCCCCCGCCGAAGCATGGGTCAGCAATCTCGCGTCCGGACGGACCTGGCACTCGGGCGGACTGAACATGGCGCTGCTGCGCGCGCAATGGCTGGTGGAGGCCTGAGATGGCCGCCTCCCCTTCGCGCGGGCCGCTGCGCGTCGCCATCATGACCGACGAAACCGGCTGGCATACCGCCAGGCTGAAGCAGGCGCTGCGCGCACGCGCCTGCGAAGGCCGCTGCGTGAACCTGGCCGATTGCCGGATCGACACCACCTGGGCCTGGCACGGGCTGGTGATCCCGGGCTATGGGCGCGGCTTGCCCGACGCCGTGATCGTGCGCGGCCTCGCCTCCGGCAGCTTCGAGCAGGTCACGCTGCGGCTGGGCATCCTGCACGCGCTGCGCGAGCTGGGCGTGCCCGTGTATAACGACGCGCGCGCTATCGAGCGCAGCGTGGACAAGGGCATGACCAGCTTCCTGCTGCATCTGGCCGGCATTCCCACACCCGCGACCTGGGTGAGCGAATCCGCGCCGCAGGCGCAGCGCACGGTGATGCGCGAGAGCGCCGCCGGGCGCGCGCTGGTGCTCAAGCCACTGTTCGGCTCACAGGGCAAGGGGCTGCAGCGCATCGGCACGGTGGACGCGGGCCATGCGCCCGTGCCCCTGCCCGCGCTGGTGGCGTACCGGCAGGTGGCCTATCTGCAGCGTTTCGTGCCCGCTCCGGCCGCGCCGGGCAAGCCCGGCTTCGACTGGCGCGTGCTGGTGATCGGTGGACGGGCGGTGGCCGCCATGCGCCGCGTCAGCCAGGGCTGGATCCACAATGTGGCGCAGGGCGCCCGCTGCGAGCATGCCGAGATCACGCCGGCGCTGGCCGCGCTCGCTGTGCGCGCCACCGAGGCGCTTGGCCTCGACTACGCGGGCGTGGATCTCGTTCCCACCGGAGAAGGGGAAGCCACGGATGGTGCCATGGTCATTGAGGTCAATGGCGTGGCAGCCTGGCATGGACTGCAATCGGTTACGGAAGTCGATATCGCCGGCCTGCTCGTCGACGACCTGCTGGCGCGCAAGCTGCCCGCGGCGCGCCACGGAGCCGTGGCGTGAGGGCGGCGCCGGACAACCGCGTGGCCGGCAATGCGGCCGCGGCCTTCCTGTGGGCATGCACGCTTGACGTAGCGGTGGCGAAGCCGGGCAATGTCAGCATGGATGCGCCGGGGCACGGCATGAGCGCCGGGCTCTTCCTGGACAGCGCGGCGGCGGCGGTGGCACCGCTGACCGACGGCGCGCTCAGGGTCGGCGAACGCATCGAACAGGCAGTCGCGCAAACGCAGGCGGTTGCCAGGTGCAATACCAATCTTGGCATCCTGCTGTTATGCGCGCCGCTTGCCACCGCCATGGAAGCCGGGCCTCCGCGCGATGCCAGAACGCTTGGCGAGCGGATCGAGGCGGTGCTGGCGGCCCTGACCGTGGCCGATACCGAGGCCGCCTATCGCGCGATCGCGCACGCCATGCCGGCCGGCCTTGGCACGGCGCCGGAGCAGGACGTGGCCACCAGGCCCACAGTGAACCTGCGCGCCGCCATGCACCTGGCCACCATGCGCGATACCGTGGCGCGCCAGTATGCAAACGGCTACGCCGACCTTTTCACGCTCGGGCTGCCGGTGTTGCGCAGGCACCTCGCCGGGCACGGTGCCTGGCACGAGCGGCTGCACCGGGCGGTGACAGCCGTCTATCTCGCTTTTCTTGCGCGCTTCCCGGATTCGCATATCGCGCGCAAGCATGGGCTGCCGGCGGCAAGGCGCGTGAGCAACCGGGCGCGGCTGTTCCACGGGCGCTTCGAGGCGGGCCAGTCCATCGATCCGGAGGAATTCGCGCAGTGGGACCGGGAGCTGAAAGCCGCCGGCGTCAACCCAGGTACCAGCGCCGACCTGACGGTGGCCTGCGCGATGATCGCGGGTTGCCTCGATCCGCAGATATGCGCCATGCGGATCGATCCGCGCCAGCCCGGAATCAGCTAGCGCGCAGCGGCGTGGCACCGGCCTGTTCCGGCGCCACGCCGGAACATACCTAGACGCTGACGGCGCCGCCCAGCCAGCCGGGCACTCGATCTTGCACGCGCTGCGACGCGTCCCGCCGCCGCTCTATCGCGACCCCCACCGCGCCAACGTCGTCGAACTTCTTCGGTTTGACGACCACGACCCGCACCCAGTGCGCCCCAAAGTCTTCCAGCAGCAATTGCGCCACGCGCTCGGCAAACGCTTCCAGCAACTGCAGCCGGTGCGTGGCCATCAACTCCCGCAACGCGGTGCGGACCTTGCCGTAGTCGATGGTGTCGCCGATCCGGTCGCTGCTGCAGGCGGCGCTTCGCGGCAGCCCGGCGGTCAGGTCGATGCGCAGCGGCTGTGGCGTGCCCAGCTCGCTAGCGTCGATGCCGATGATCGTCTGCCCTTCGAAGCCTTCGATAAAGATCAGGTCCATCGGGCCGGGCGAGGCCGCCGGTGCCGCGCGGGCGGCCATGGATTCCGCCTTCACGCCCGGCAGCGCGCCGAATTCCGCCGCTTCGGCCTGCCACATCATGTCGTCTCGTTTCATCTGCCCTCCTTGCAATGCACTTGCTACTAGCGCGCGGCCGGCGACCACGCTCCGGCGCTGGTCTCGCAAAAAGCAGGCCACACCGACACACCGAGCGGCGCCCCCGTGCCAGCGCGGCCCCGCAGGCGGGCGGCGCGGCGCCGGGCTGTGGGACACACGCACCGGACGGCACAACCTGTCCCGCCGACGGCGCAGTCAGCGCGGCGCAACACGCAGCCAGGGCCTTGCGGATCAAGGCGCAGGCGGCAGGCACGACTCCTGCGATCATTTCAGCCAGATCGATCCCTTAGCGAGCCGCCCGTTGCCCCACCCGCCCGCCTCCCTCCACCTGGACGCCGAACCATTCGCCGCCGTCGACCGCGACGCCCCCGATGCCCTGGCCCGGACCGAGGGCGCGCCACGCTTCGCCTGGGCTATCACCGGCTCCGGCCATTTCCTCGAAGAATGCCTGGCGCTGGCCGCCGCCCTGCCCGACGTGGATCTGTTCCTGTCGCGCGCGGCCGAGGAAGTGCTGGCGATCTACGGCATCCAGTTGAAGGACCTGAAGGCACGCTTCCGGGTTTTCCGCGACAAGACCGCCAGCGCGGCGCCGGTCGGCATGTTCTATGCGCGCCGCTACCACACCGCCATCGTCGCGCCGGCCACCAGCAACACCGTCGCCAAATGCGCCGTGGGCATCTCCGACACGCTGCCGACCAATATCCTCGCGCAGGCGGGCAAGCTCGGCATCCGCGGCATCGTGTACGCGTGCGACACCGAGCCGGTGGTGGTGACCAAAGGGCCGGACGGCTGGCTGAAGCTGCATCCCCGCAATATCGAACTGGAAAACGTGGAACGCCTGCGCCGCATCGACCATTGCGAAGTGGTGTGCTCCATCGGCGAGCTGCGGGGCGCACTCGATCAACGACTCAAGGCACTGTCACTGACATGGAACACATCGTCTTCCTGACCGGCCGCCTGGCGGAAAAAGGCCTGGAACGCGTGCTGCGCAGCCTGGAGCCTGCGCCGTTTACCTGGGAGATCCGCGAAATCGGCGTGCAGGTGGCCGCGCTGATGACCGCCGACCTGGTGCGCCGCCGCGTGGCCGCGCCGGTGGTGGCGGACCGCATCATCGTCCCCGRCCGCTGCCGCGGCGACCTGGACGCGCTCTCGCTGCACTACGGCATGCCGGTCGAGCGCGGACCGGAAGAACTCAAGGACCTGCCGCAGTTCTTCAACCGCAAGGCCAAACCGGTCGACCTGTCCCGGCACGATATCGCCATCTTCGCCGAGATCGTCGACGCGCCGCAGCTCGACGTCGAAAGCGTATGCGCGCGGGCGCGCCGGCACCGGGCCGATGGCGCCGACGTGATCGACCTTGGTTGCCTGCCCGCCACGCCGTTCCCGCACCTGGAGGAAACCGTGCGCGCGCTGAAGGCGGACGGCTTCCTGGTCAGCGTGGATTCCATGAACGCGGAAGAACTGGTGCGCGGCGGCAAGGCTGGCGCCGACTACCTGCTCAGCCTGACCCTGGACACCCTGTGGGTGGTGGACGAAGTCGCCTCCACGCCGATCCTGGTGCCGCAGCAGCCGGGCGACGAGGCATCGCTGTACGCGGCGGTCGAAGCCATGGCGCAGCGCGGCCGGGCCTATATAGCCGATGCCATCCTCGACCCCATCCCGTTCGGCCTGCTGGCCTCGCTCGGGCGCTACGAGCGGCTGCGCCAGCGCTTTCCCACCGCGCCCATCATGCTCGGCGTGGGCAACCTGACCGAGCTGACCGAAGCGGACACCGGCGGCATCAACGCCATCCTGATGGGCATTGCGGTGGAGCTGCATGCCTCGGCGATCCTGACCACGCAGGTCAGCGGCCATGCGCGCCGCGCCATCCGCGAGGCGGACGTGGCACGCCGGATGATGCACGCCGCGCGCGAGCAGAACGCCCTGCCCAAAGGCATCACCGACCAGATGATGACGCTGCATGCACGCGAGCCCTACCCCGACACGCCAGAGGAAATCGCGGAAACCGCCAGCGCGATCCGCGACCCGAACTTCCGCGTGCAGGTGTCCGAGCAAGGGATCCACGCCTACAACCGCGACGGCCACCATGTGGCGGCGGACCCTTTCGCGCTCTTTCCCCGCCTGCAGCTGGAGGCCGACGGCAACCATGCCTTCTACATGGGTGTGGAACTGGCCCGCGCGGAAATCGCCTGGCGCCTGGGCAAGCGCTACGTGCAGGACCAGCCGCTGGACTGGGGCTGTGCCGACGAACGCGAAAAGCAGGACCTGACCGAATGGTGCGCCCCTGGCGCCACCATGAAAAAACGGGCCTGAGGACATGACAACCATGAGCAACGACGTAATCCACGAAGCCGTCGTCACCACCGTCTCGGTGGCCGGTGCACCGCATATCGCGCCGATGGGCGTGCGCTACCAGGGCAGCGGCATCGTGCTGATGCCGTTCCGTCCCTCCGCCACCTACGACAACATCGTCGGCACCGGTACGGCCGTGGTCAACCTGACGACCGACGTGCGTGTCTTCGCCGGCTGCCTCACCGGCCGGCGCCAGTGGCCCACCGTGCCGGCGGAACGGATCCACGGCGTGCGGCTGGCCAGTGCGCTGAGCCACATTGAACTGCGTCTTGCGCAGGAGAACGGCGACGCAACGCGGCCAGCCCTGCGCATGGAGCGCGTGCACGAAGCCCGCCATGGCGAATTTGCCGGCTTCAACCGCGCGCAGGCAGCGGTCATCGAAGGCGCCGTGCTGGTCAGCCGGCTACATCTGCTGCCGGCCGACAAGATCGCCCGTGAGATGGCCTACCTGCAGATCGCCATCGACAAGACCGCCGGCGCGGCGGAACGCGAAGCATGGCAATGGCTGCTGGACCGCATTGCGGCCTGGCATGCCGGCAGTATCGGCACGCACGCCCCTTGTGCCGCCCCCGAGCCCACCCTGGAGAAAACGCGATGACATCCCTGCTGACCAGCGTACGCAATGTGGAAGAGGCCCTGCAAGCCGCCAGCGCGGGGGCCGAGCTGATCGACCTGAAAGAGCCGAAGGCCGGCGCGCTCGGCGCGCTGCCGGCGGAAACCGTGCTGGAGGTGGTCGGCGCGATGCGCGCGCGCTGGCCCGGGCGCCTGCTGAGCGCGACGATCGGCGACCTGGCGCCGGCCGAGCATGCCGTCATGATGCTGATGGCCAACACCATCGGCAAATGCGGTGTCGATTACGTCAAGGTGGGCGTGGCACCCGGCGAGCATGCGCGCGCGGCCTTGCGGCGGCTGGCTACCCTGCCGTGGCAGGTGGTGCCGGTGTTCCTGGCGGACCACGGGCTGGACCTGAAGCTGGTTGAGGAGGCCTGCGGGATGGGGTTCCCGGCGGTGATGGCCGATACGGCGGGCAAGCAGGCGGGCAGCCTGTTCGATTGCGTCGATATGGCGGCGCTTGCCGCCATGACAGCGATGGCGCGGCGCCGGGGCGTCAAGGTTGGCCTGGCCGGTTCCCTGCAGCTCGAACATCTGCCCCGGCTGCACACGCTGGCGCCGGACTTTGCCGGCTTCCGTGGCGCGCTGTGCGACGGTGGCCGCGCCGGGCGGCTCGATCCACGGAAGGTGGCGGCGTTGCGGGCTGGCTTGCACCCGGCGGTTGCGCTGGAACCGCAGCCGGCCTGAGCCTACCCGCCGCCCGCCGCGCTGGCGCGCAGCAACGCGCGCAGGCGCGGCAGGTCTGCCTTCTGCAGAAGGTCGACCGCAAACGGCGCATCGCGCGTGTAATGGCAAAAGTGCCCATCGACCACCCCGGCGTGCGCATGCTGCGCCAGCGTCATCCCCGCCCCGATCTGGCACGACTTGACCAGCACCAGCCTTTGCGCGCCAAGCCGGCTGGCCAGCCACGCGGCAATGCTGTCGGAAGTCGCGTCCCAGTTCGCCAGCGCATCCCGCTCCTTGCGCAGCAGGCCGTATGGCGCCCATACGGCAACGCCGCCATTGCGCAGCACGGCGTGGATCGCATGTTCGTCGGCGGCCACCGTCAGGGCCGGGCACAGGCCCTGCAGCATCAAGCCGTACTGGACCATGGCCAGCACCGCCATATTGTGGGCAACCAGGTCGTCGAACCCCCATTGCGCCTGGTAATCGCGCACCTCGTCGGCAAAGCCGCCCCCGCCCGGCACCACCACCACGCGCCCGCCGCCGAGCGCGGCCAGCTCCCGCAGCCAGTCCGGCAAGAGCGGATCGCGGCCCAGGCTGCCGCCGATCTTTACGACGTGCACGGGGCCTCCCGCTTCAGCGGGGCGGACGTGGAAATCGCTATCGGCATGCCTGCGCGCCCCCCGTCGCGACCGCCGCTTCCCCGGCCTGCCACAGCAGGACCGCCACGGCAACGCTGGGGGCGCACACGCGCGCCCACTCCGCGTGGGCCGGCGCGATACCGGCGAGGTCTTCGAAGGCCCGATAAGGGCGCCCAAGCCGGCCAGCCAGGTCGCGCGCCAGGAAGTGCCCGCACCCCGCGCCGATCACCGGTGCGCCCGGTGGCAGGCCGGACCGGTCGATGACACGCAGCAGGTTGTCCCCAAGTTCCGCGATCTGTGCCAGCCGCCATTGACGCGCCACTTCCAGCCAGGCCGCCGCGGGCGCGTCACGCGCATCGTGCCCGATCATCCTGGCAAGGCGCTGGTGCGTGGCTTCCGGCGTCTTGGCGCCGCCATCGGCGCTCGGGTGGGGATCGTGCGCTTCGCGCAGTTCGCCGGTGACGCGGTACACGTCGGCGGTGGTGGCGAACAGTTCGTTCATCACGTTATAGCTGGCGCCCTTGAAGGCGATGCGGCGTGCGAGCGCGCACAGCGGCGTGCGCGCCACGCCCTGGTACACCAGTTCGCCGGAAGCGAGCCGGCCGGCATCGTCGCGGCCCTGCGCCGCCACCTCGCCGTCCACGATGGGAATCAGGTCGCTGGTGGTGGTGCCGACATCGACCAGCACGCCGTGGCCGATGCGGGCAGCCGCCATGCGGGCGGTCGCCACCCAGTTGGCCGAAGCGATGTGCCGCCAGTCCGCGGCCACTTGCCGCCGCGTGCGCCAGCCGGCCRCGCCGGCGAAGAAAACGGCGCGCTCGCCGAAGGCGCGCCACATGACGTCCGCCAGCGCTGTCACGCCGGCTTCCCGGTTCTCGAACAGGTCGGCCATTTCGCCGGTCATGGTGACCGCGTGCGCGGCATGCGCGCAATCGGGCCAGCGCGCGCGCGCCTGTGCCAGCACACCGTCCAGCAGTTGCAGGCCCTGCCACAAGGGGCAGGCCCACTGCGCGATATCGACCGCGATGCCGTCCTCCAGGCGCGTTGCCTTGATATTGGCGCCGCCCAGGTCCCAGCCGAAGACAAGCTGCTCAGCGGCCATGGGACGCTCCAATGGTGACCGTCCGCTCCGCCAGGATCTGGTGTCCCGCCAGCATCTCGCAGGCCAGGTTGCGGCCAAGCTCGGCCGACAGGCCTGCATAGGCGCAAGTCACACGCGGGTTCACCTCGATCACCACCGGGCCGCGCCGGGGATGCCAGACCAGGTCGATGCCGACGAAGCCGCGCAAGCCCGGCATGCCGGCCACCACGCATTCGGCCACGTCCGCCAGCCGGCGTCCCGCCTGCCCCTTGCATTCGATCGCATTGATCTCCACGCCATCGTCGTGCACCTGTCCGCTCGCATCGACGCGGATGTGCTGCCGGTTCACGCTCAGCAGTTCGGGCCCGCCCGGGCCGCAGAGCAGCGAGACGCTGATCGGCTCGCCCTCCACCCACGGCTCCAGCACCACCGGCTCGCCGTGCGCGAGGCGCCGCAGCCAGCCTTCATGCGCCGCGCCGAAACCATCGTAGGCGTGCGTCGCCACCGATCCCGCGCCATCATCCGGCTTGACCACCCAGCGTCCGGGCTCGGGGGCGTCCCCTTCGCTCCACGGCCGGGTCGCGGCGATGCCGAGCGCGGCCAGCCGCTGCGCGGTCGCGCGCTTGCTGGTGGCCAGCGCGATCGCGCTGGCATCGCAACCCAGCCAGCGCGCGTCGCCCACCATGTAGTTCAGGCTCAGCAGCACGCCTTCGGATTCCGGCGCGACGACCCAGCTGACATCGTGGCAGGCCGCCTGGCGGCGCACGAAATCCGCCGCGTCCTCGCCGGGCATGCGCGCGCAGCAGCTCACCCTGTGCGCGCCATCGCATGCCGGCGGCAACTCGCCGGGCAGCGCCGCGCAGGTAATCGCCACGTCGCCGATGCGCGCGAGATCTGCGATCATGGCGTCACGCATGGCCCGGCCCTGGCGCAGCAGGTGCGGCACCGCGCGGGTGTCCATGGCGCCCGCGCTGATATATTCATAGACGAACACACGCGTCATCATTCCCTCTCCATGCACATCATCCCAGTCATCGATCTTCTTGACGGCCGCGTTGTCCGAGCGGTGCGCGGCCAGCGCGACCAATACCGCCCCATCGTGTCCGGCCTGCATCCGGGCAGCGATCCGGTGGAGATGGCGCGGGCGATGCTCGCGCATTGCGCCAGTGCCACGCTGTATATCGCCGACCTCGACGCACTCACCGGGCGCGCCATCCAGCTCGATGCGCTGCGAGCGCTGTGCCAGGCCTTGCCGGAAATCGAACTCTGGCTGGACGCTGGCTTCGCCAACGCGGCGCAGGCCACCGCGGCGCTGGCTGCGCTGTGCGGCGCCGGTGCGCGGGTGGTGCCGGTGTTCGGCAGCGAAACCCYGTCCGAGCCACCCGCCGCGGCAGGCAGCGCGCCACCCTTCGACGCCTGGCCCGGCGCCGTGCTTTCGCTCGACCGGCGCCATGGCATGCCGCTGGGCAACGCCGCATGGTGGCAAGCCAGCGACGCATGGCCGGCGCAACTGATCGTGATGGCGCTGGACCGCGTCGGCGCGTTCGAGGGGCCGGACCTGGAAACGCTCGCGGCAGTCCGCGCGCAGGCGGGTGCCGGACGCAGGCTGGTCGGCGCCGGCGGCATCCGCCATGGCGCCGATCTCGCCGCCGCCGCGCATGCCGGGGCCAGCGCCTGGCTGGTTGCATCGGCCATTCATGATCTCCGTATCCCGCCGGCTGGCCAGGGAGGACGTTCCTCCTGATCCGCGCGGCGGGCTCCATCAAGCAAACCTACGGTTCATCAGACTTCCGGGCAGGTCAACTGATCGCCGCGTGAAATCTGGCGTAGGTGTGACTCCGCTCTCCCATTTCACGGGAGAGCGGAGCAATCAAGCGCATTGCTTCGGCGTAACTTCCGGCTGGACACATCGCCCACGCTCAAGTCCGGACGAGCAAGCATGCAAGCAGGCATAAACACGTTCCATGCCAGCCCGCCGCGCCGCGCTGGCGCGGCCTGGCGCCGCATGCGCCGCGCGCGGGCGTGACAGGTTGCCCCGCGTACGGAGCACCGGTTGTGTCGTTGCCACCGCGCCTGGCGCATCCTCCAGGCATCGGCTTTTCCCCACCAGGCGCCATGCGCTCGCGGTGGCGGGCGCATGGCAGGCAGGTGGCCAGCCGCTGGCACAGGCTTTGCTCGACTCGGGCATGGCACCCGCAACCGATCTCCCCTCCGCCCCCCGTGGCCGCCCAGCCGCCCAGGCCAGCTGGACCTGTCCTTTCTGCGCGCTGCTGTGCGACGGGCTCGCCGTCCCGCAGGAAGGCCCGGACGGCCAGGCACCGGCGCTGACCGACAGCAATTGCCCGCGCGCGGCAAGCGCGCTCGCTGCCTTCGGCCGGGGGACAACGGCAGCCGAGCCGTGCGCCGATGGCCGCCCGGTGACACTGCCCCAGGCCCTCGACGCCGCCGCTCGCCTGCTGCGCGGGAGCCGCCGCCCGCTGTTCGGCGGCCTCGCCACCGATGTAGCCGGCACGCGCGCGCTTTACGCCTTGGCCAACCACAGCGGCGCCGTGCTCGACCATGCGCATGGCGACGCCATGACGGCCAGCCTGCGCGCGCTGCAGGATCGAGGCGCCTTTACGACCACCCTGGCCGAGGTGCGCAATCATGCCGACCTGATCCTTTGCATCGGCACCCAGCCCTCGCACAAGCACCCCGAGTTCTTCYGGCGCTGCGGACTGATGGACGGCGAACCGCCGTGCCCGCGCGAACTGGTCTTCCTTGGCACGCCGGCCGACCCCGCCGCCGCGCAACTCCCGAACGTGCGCAGCAGCGAGGTGGCGCTGCCCGAAGGCGAGGATCTGTACCAGACGCTTGCGTTGCTGAACGCCCTGTGCCGCCCGCGTGCGCTGGCCGACGGCAACATCGCAACGGCTGCGCTGCGCGATCTCTCGGCCCGCTTGCTCGCTGCGCGTTATGCCGTGATCGTGTGGACGCCCTCCACGCTCTGCGCGCAGGCGGGCGGCAAGCATGCCGCGCTGCTGATCGAAGGCATCCACCACCTGGTCAAGACGCTCAACCGCACCACGCGCGCCGGCGGCCTGTCGCTAGGCGGCGACAACGGCGGCAACACCGTCAACCAGGCCATCACCTGGCTGTCTGGCCTGCCCCTGCGCACGCACGTGCACCCCGGCGGGCTCGATCACGATCCGCATCGCCACCGGACCGAGCGCCTGCTGCGTGGCGGCGAGGTCGATGCCTTGCTGTGGGTTGCCAGTTTCACGCCGGACCTGCCACCGCCCGCCAGCACCGTGCCCACCGTGGTGCTCGGGCATCCCGCGCTGGCCGCCGCGATGGCGCGGCGCCCCGGCGTCTTCATTCCGGTTTCCACCCCGGGCATCGGCTCGGCCGGCCACCTGTTCCGCACCGATGGCGGCATCGTGCTGCCGCTCATCCCGCTGCGCGACGACGGCCTGCCGACGGTCGCGGCAGTGGCGGCGCAAATGCTGGCGCGGCTGCAACAAGCGCCGGCGCCAACGGAGTCCGCATCATGAGCACATTGCGCCTGCATGGAGGCCGCGTGTACGACCCCGCGCGGGGCATCGACGGCCAGCTTGCCGACGTCTATATCCGCGCTGGCCGCATCGTCGAACAGCCTCCCGGCACKCGGGCGGAGGCGGAGCTCGATATCGGCGGCATGGTGGTGATGTCCGGTGGCATCGACATGCACTCGCATATCGGCGGCGGCAAGGTCAATCTGGCCCGGATGCTGCTGCCCGAGGACCACCGCGACAACCTGCCCGCCGGCGGCCCGCTGGAACTGGCGTCCTGCGGCACTTGCACGCCCGGCACGCTGGCCACCGGCTACCGCTATGCGCAGATGGGCTATACCGCTGCGTTCGAGCCCGCCATGATGGCGTCCAACGCGCGCCAGACGCATTTCGAGATGGGCGACACGCCGGTCATCGATCATGGCGCCTATGTCATGCTCGGCAACGACGACCTGTTCCTGCGCATGCTGGCCGGGGGCACCGACTTCCAGCACATCCGCGACTATGTCGGCTGGACCGTCAACGCCAGCAAGGCATTGGGCGTGAAGGTGGTCAACCCGGGCGGCATCTCGGCCTTCAAGTTCAACCAGCGCAAGCTGGATGTGGACGACCAGCACATGCACTACCGCATCACCCCGCGCGACGTGCTGCGCACGCTGAGCCAGGCCCTGACGGAACTCAAGGTGCCCCACCCCTTGCATATCCACGCCAGCAACCTCGGGGTGCCGGGCAATATCGAATCGACGCTTGCCACCATAGCCGCGCTCGAAGGACTGCCGGGCCACCTGACCCACATCCAGTTCCACAGCTACGGCGCGGATGGCCCGCGCAAGTTCTCCTCGGCGGCGCTGCGCATCACCGACGCGGTCAACGCTAACCCCAATATCTCCATCGACGTCGGCCAGATCATCTTCGGCCAGACCGTGACCGCATCGGGCGACACCATGATGCAGGTGAAAAACGCCGACCACGCCCACCCGCGCAAATGGATCGGCGCCGATATCGAGTGTGACGCGGGCTGCGGCGTGGTGCCGTTCCGCTACCGCGAGCAAAGCTATGTCAATGCACTGCAATGGGCCATCGGCCTGGAAGTCTTCCTGACTGTGAAGAACCCCTGGCAGGTGACGCTGACCACCGACCATCCCAACGGCGGCCCGTTCACCAGCTACCCGCATCTGATCCGTCTGCTGATGGACAAGTCCTTCCGCGACGAGCAGCTTGCCAAGCTGCACCCCGAGGTCGCCGCCAACTGCGCGCTGCCGGATATCAAGCGGGAACTGACGCTATATGAGATTGCCGTGCTGACCCGCGCCGGCCCCGCGCGGCTGCTTGGCCTGCGCGACCGCGGCCACCTGGGCGCGGGGGCGGCCGCCGATATCGCGGTGTACCGCGAGGACGCCAACCGCGAAACCATGTTCAGCGCACCGGAGTACGTGTTCAAGGACGGCGCCCTGGTGGCGCGCGCGGGGCGCATCGTGGCCACCCCCGCCGGTGGCACGCACTATGTCGAGCCCGACTATGACAAAGGCATCGAAAAGACCTTGCGCAAGTACAGCGACAGCCATCTCGCCCTGCACTTCGACAACGCCGCCATCGGCCGCGACGAACTGTGCGCCTGCTGCAATGGCGGCCGCCTGCTGCCTGCGCAGTGCGCCCCTCTGCACAAGCAGGACACCGTATGAACAGGCTCCCGACCTTGCCGCGCGCCTGGGGACACTCCGCATGCTGATCAACGGACTCACCATCGACGACACCTTCGCGGAAGCCTTTCCGATGAAGGCAACCCGCTTGCTGGTCACTGCGCATAACCTGACCTGGGCCCGGCATGCCGCAGCCGCGCTAACGGGCTTCGCCACCTCGGTGATCGCATGCGGCTGCGAGGCCGGCATCGAGCGCGAGATCGCGCCGGCCGACTCGCCCGACGGACGGCCCGGCGTGGCGGTGCTGCTGTTCTCGATGTCGGGCAAGGAACTGGCCAAGCAGGTCGAGCGGCGCGTCGGCCAGTGCGTGTTGACCTGCCCCACCACGGCGGTGTATGCGGGGCTGGCCGAAGGCGAGGCCATCCCGCTGGGCAAGAACCTGCGCTTTTTCGGCGACGGCTGGCAGATCGCCAAGATGATCGACGGCGTGCGCTACTGGCGCGTGCCGGTGATGGACGGCGAGTTCGTCTGCCAGGAGACCACGGCGGTGGTCAAGGCGGTGGGCGGCGGCAACCTGCTGATGCTGGCGCGCGACACCGACAGCGCGCTGGCCGCGGCGGAGGCCGCGGTGGCGGCAATGCGCCAGGTTCCCAATATCATCATGCCCTTTCCCGGTGGCGTGGTCCGTTCCGGCTCGAAGGTCGGCGCCAGATACGCCGGCATGCATGCCTCCACCAACGACGCGTTCTGCCCCAGCCTGGCTGGCCTGGTCGCCGGCAGCCAGCTTGGGTCCACCGTGCGCTGCGTGCTGGAGATCGTGATCGACGGCCTGACGGAAGCCGACGTGGCCGCCGCCATGCGGGCCGGGATCGCGGCACTCGCCGAGCGAGGCGCCGCCGCGGGGCTGGCGCGCGTTTCCGCCGGCAACTACGGCGGCAAGCTGGGGCCCTTCCACTTTCACCTGCACCGGCTTGCCAGCCAGGGAGAATGCGCATGAGCGGCCTGACCCTGCGCCTCGCCAACGCCCCGGCGCTGCGGGTTGACCTGCGCCAGCTGACGCCAGCCGCCCTGGCCGGCATGGCACCGGACGCGGTAGCGCGCCTGCCCTTGTGGCATGGCAACGAGCGCATCGCCCTTGGCGAACTGTTTACCGTGCAGGCCCACGGCGGCGATGGCGAGCCCGCTCTCACGCTTGAAGGCGACCTGGGTCGCTTCGACCGTATCGGCTGGCAGATGTCCGGCGGTACGCTGCGGGTCGACGGCAACGCGGGCGACTACCTCGGCTGCGGCATGCAAGACGGCACGCTGCGCGTGAGCGGCAATGCCGGCGAGTTTGCGGCGGCGGCGCTGGCCGGCGGCAAAGTCGTCATCGGCGGCAACGCCGGAGACTTCGCCGCCGCCGCGCTGCCAGGCGACATGGACGGCATGCGCGGCGGCACGCTCGTGATCGGCGGCAACACCGGCGACCGATTCGGCGACCGCATGCGGCGCGGCACCGCGATGGTGGCGGGCAACACCGGGGACTTCACGGCCTCGCGCATGGTCGCAGGCACCATTGCGGTTGCCGGTGCCGTCGGGACCCATCTGGCCTACGGCATGCGCCGCGGCACCATCGTGCTGCTCAGCGCCAGGCCGCAGGCGCGCGCCACCTTCGTGCGCACCGACGGCAATTTCGATGTGTTCTGGACGTTGCTGGCGCGCCACCTGGCCCGCGCGGGCGGACCCTTCACGACCTTGCCCGCGCTGCGGCCACGGCGGCTGGTGGGCGATCTCGCCGTGGATGGCAGCGGCGAGTTGCTGATCGTTGACTAAGGCCCGGCAAGCCGTTCCCGACCCGGCCTGGAAGGAGTCCGCCATGCCGCATTCCCATGCCGACGCGCCAGCTGCGGGCGACGATTGCTACGCGCTGCTCGACGACGCCACCGCCACGCCGGGCCAGCCCACCAGCCGCCTGTACACCGGCTTCCTGCGCGAGATCCGCTGCACGGATCCGGCCGGCCTAACGCAGGCGTGGCAGGAGGCCGATGCCGCGATGCGCGGCGGCGCCCACGCGGTGCTGCTGGGCGACTACGAATGGGGCATGGCACTCCATGGGCTTGGTCATCTCGCGGCGGCGGGGCCGCGTGAGCCTGCCCTGCGCATCCTGCTTTTCCGCAAGCTGGCCCGGCTCTCGCGCGAGCAGGTGGATGCCTGGCTGGCCAGCATGGACGGCGCACCGCCTTCTCCGGCCCGTGTCGGTGCACTACAACCGAGCGTCGACCGCCCCGCCTTCCATACCGCAATCGCCCGCATCCAGGAAGCGCTGCGCGCCGGCGAGACTTACCAGGTCAACTACACCTACCGGATCGATTTCGAGGCCTCGGGGTCCCCGGTTGGCCTCTACCGCCGCCTGCGCGCCCGCCAGCCGGTAGCCTACGGGGCGCTGATCGCCCTGCCCCACGACGCGCAGCAGCCCTTCATCCTGTCCTGCTCTCCCGAACTGTTCCTGCGTCATGAAGACGGCAGGCTCACCGCGCGCCCGATGAAAGGCACCGCGCGGCGCGGCGCGGCCCCGGCCGAAGACCGCTCGATTGCCCGCATGCTGGCCTCCGACGCCAAGAACCGCGCCGAGAACCTGATGATCGTCGACCTGCTGCGCAACGACCTGGGCCGGGTGGCGCAAATCGGTTCGGTCAGGGTGCCGGCGTTGTTCTCGATCGAGCCTTACGCCAGCGTGTTCCAGATGACCTCCACCGTTGAAGCGGTCCTGCCCGAGGCCGTGTCAATGCCGGCCCTCCTGCGCGCCCTGTTTCCCTGCGGCTCCATTACCGGCGCACCCCGGCATCACACCATGGAACTGATCGCCGCGCTGGAAACCAGTCCGAGGGGCCTGTACACCGGCGCCATAGGGTGGGCCGACGCTCCGGCTCCCGGCTCGGCGCGTGCCTGCGGCAGCTTCTGCCTGTCGGTCGCCATCCGCACGCTGGTGCTTGGCCCTGCCCGTGGCGGCGTGCGACCGGGCCGCATGGGGGTCGGAGCCGGGATTGTGCTCGATAGCGAGGCCGAATCGGAATTCGAGGAATGCGCACTGAAGGCCGCCTTCCTGACCGGCCTGGTGCCCGACACCGCGCCGACCCCGCATCACGTGCGGGATCTAGCCATTCCCGACCTCATCGTTACCCAAGTTAAGCCGCCCCGTCACTCACCATGCCAACCCGAACCCTCATCGTCGCCGCCCTCTCGTCCCGCATGATGGCCGAATCCGCCGCGCAAGCCGGCCTGCGCGTCGCCGCGCTGGATCTCTTCGGCGACGCCGACACCCGTCACATCGCTGCCCACTGGGAGCCCATCGGCGCTGCCGGCTCGATGGCGATCGATGGAGAACACATGCTCGCCGCGCTGCGCCGGATGCGCAACACCGAACAGCCATCTGGTTGGGTCGCCGGCAGCGGCTTCGAACAACTGCCGGAGTTGCTCGATGCCGGTCATGCACTGTTGCCGCTGCTCGGCAACAGCGCCGCCACCGTACGCGGCGTCAAGCAGCCCGGCGCCTTTTTCCGGCTGCTGGCCGCACTCGGCATTCCGCATCCGGAAACCACCGTGGAGATGCCGCGCGATCCGACAGGTTGGCTATGTAAAGTTGTCGGCGGCACCGGCGGCTACCACATCCGGCATTTGGCTTCCGAGCACGCCATCGCCGCCGATACCGCCGACACCACCCCATACTTCCAGCGGCAAAGACCCGGCCTGCCGATGTCCGCGCTATTCGTCGCCCACCGCCGCGGCGTCGATCTGGTTGGCATCAGCCTGCAGCGCATTGCGTCGCATCACGACTGTCCCTACCTGTTCCGCGGCGCGACCGGGCCGGCAATACTGCCTCCAGGCATCGTCTCGCGCCTCGTCGATATCATCCATTGCATCGCACGCGAAACCAGCCTGGTTGGACTCAACAGCATCGACTTCCTGTTCGATGCGCCGGACCTGATGGTGCTTGAAGTCAACCCGCGTCCGCCAGCCAGCATGGCGCTCTATGCCGATGCCTATCCGCTCGGCCTGATGCACGCGCACCTGCAAGCCTGCCGTGGAGAAATACCTGCGCGCCCGGCCGCAGGCCAGGCCGGCGTGCGTGGCTTTGAAGTCGTCTTCTCGCAAGCGCCGGCGCGGATCAACGCCACGCTCACCGCCGCGCTGATGCGCACCGGCTGGTGCCACGACATTCCCGTGCCCGGCAGCTACGTGGCCGCCGGCCACCCCTTCTGTTCCGTCTCGGCCGCCGGGCGGACGGCGGCCGAGACGGAAGCCGGACTGCGCACGCGCAGCGCGCAGATCCTGGCCCTGCTCAAGACGCGTCACGACGGACTTCGCGGCACCGGCGGCATCGCGGCGTCTCTATTCAACGGCCCGCACAGCCGGCAGCAGCACGCTTAGCATTCGCTTCCCCGCCCGTATCACCGACGCCTAACGGTAGCGCTGCACCTGCTTTTCCAACGGCACCGGCTTGATCCTCGAGGCCTGTCCCGCACAGCCAAACGCCTCGAAGCGCAACCGCACCACGCTCTTGGCGCCCTTCTTGGCCGCCAGCAAGGCCTTGCGCGGATCGAACTCGCTGCGGTCGTCGGACAGCGACTTGCGGATTGCGCCGGTCATCGCCAGGCGGATATCGGTATCGATATTCACCTTGCGCACGCCGGTCTTGATGCCGCGCAGGATCTCCTCGACGGGCACGCCGTAGGTCTCCTTGATATCGCCGCCGTACTGGCGAATGATCTCCAGCCACTCCTGCGGCACCGAACTGGAGCCATGCATCACCAGGTGGGTGTCGGGAATCTTCTGATGGATCGCGCGGATGCGGTCCATCGCCAGAATGTCGCCGGTGGGCTTGCGCGAGAACTTGTAGGCGCCGTGGCTGGTGCCGATGGCGATCGCTAGTGCAT
>NZ_JBFTLX010000087.1:0-57087 GCF_056396665.1 Cupriavidus sp. 05T313
CAGCGCGGCCGGGTGGCTCGCGGACCTGCGCTGGCTGGCGGCCGGCCACCAGCCGGGCGCGCGGGCGGCGGCGGCGCTGGATCGCGCGGTGCTGGCATGCCGTGCCATTCCAACGCTTGCGCCAACGCCGGGGCACTAGCCTACCTGCATGCACTTCCGCACTTTCCGCACCCCGACAGGAGGCCCGCCATGTCACGCATCATCGTTGAGCGCAGTTTCACCACCCCGCAATCCGACGAAGATATGAAGATCGTCGCCGACCGCGAGCGCCCTTGCCTCGCCCTCTACAACGTCACCTGGAAACGCAGCCTGATCGCTGCCGACCGCAAGCGCATGGTCTGCGAGTACGAGGCCGCCGATGCCGAGACGGTACGCAAGATCCAGCACGAAGCGGCGGCGAGCTTCGATCGTGTCTGGGTGGGCGATGTCATCGAGTGAGGGCGAACCGCGCCGGGCGGCTAGGCGGCTAAACGGCTAAGCGGCCGCCGCCCGGCGCACCTTCATCAGCGCGTCTTCCAGGGCTTCATGTGAGATGGAGCCAATGGCGAGCCGCAACGCATGCGGCACGTTGGGCGTAACGGCGAAAGGCTCCGCGGTTGTCACCAGGACGCCTTCGCCCTCCAGCGCGGCGGCGACGCGGTCGGCGCGCAGGTCCTCGGGCAAGGTCAGCCAGAGATAGTAGGACGAGCGGTGCGCCACGATATCGCTGCCGCGCAGCACGCGGCGCGCCAGGCTTTGGCGCAGCCGCGCGTCCTTGCGTTTCCGGTCTTCCAGATCGTCGACCTGACCGGTTTCGATCCAATGGCAGCCAAGCGCCACGGTGAGTGACGGGGTGTTCCATGTCGAGACACGGATGGCGCGCTCGATCGCCGGCACCAGCGCGGCGGGGGCTGCGACAAACCCCACGCGCAGGCCGGATGCCACGCTCTTCGACAGGCCCGATACATAGACCGTCCGCATGGGTGCGTAGGTAAAGACCGGCCTTGGCGCCGGCTCGGCAAGGAAGGCATACGCACCGTCCTCGATGATCAGGAAATCGTGACGCGCGGCCAGTTCGGCCAGACCGATGCGTTCCGCCTCCGCCATCACCGTGCCCAGCGGATTGTGCATCGTGGGCATGGCGTAGACCGCGCGTACCGGACGCCGCTTGCAAAGCGCGGCCAGCCTGTCCACGTCCATGCCGCCAACCGTGTGCGGCACCGGCTCCAGATCGAGGCGATGCGCCTGAGCCAGCATCTTCATGCCCGGATAGGTCAASGCATCGACGGCCAGTACATCGCCCGGCTTGAGCAGCGCCATCACCGTCACGGCCAGTCCCTGCTGCGCGCCGTTGACGATCAGCACCTGATCGCCGCCCACCCGGATACCCCGGTTGCGCAGGTGCCGGGCCGCCGTCTGCCGCTCGTGCGGCCGCCCGCCCTGCGGCGCCGAGTGAAGCAGCGCATCGAGATCGCCCGAGGCGGCGATGGTGCGCAGGCCGTCCCGGAGCATATCGGCCTGGCCCGGCAAGGACGGATAGTTGAAGGTGAGATCCACCGCGCCGAAGCGCGCGGGATGCTGCTCCATGCCCAGGCCGCGCGGCAGCGACGTGTCCCGCACGAACGTCCCCCGGCCCGTCTCGCCGACGACGAGTCCGATCGATTCCAGTTCCTTGTAGATGCGCGAAGCCGTGGCCAGGGCGATGCCATGCTGCTTCATCAGGGCACGAACGGTCGGCAGCTGCGTGCCTGGCGGCAACATCCCCTCGCGGATGCGGCCGGCGATCTCGTCCATGATGGTTTTGTACCGGGTCGGTGCGGGGATCATCCTCTGCCTTCTGCGTTCTGCCTTCCGCTTTCTGCCTTGTCTTTGTATCTAGAACAATTTTTTGTTTGTACCAGACACAAAGATTACGCTACCACCCTCATCAACGTAAAGGGCTCCGGCGGGCTTCCACGAGCACCGGGGAGTTGCAGGCATGATCGAACTCGCAACCTTGTCCGTATTCGCCGCGGCAGTGATGGTCCTGCTGCTGTCACCCGGGCCAAACATGGCCTTTGTCATGGCGCACGGCATCACCTACGGAGCAGGCGGCGGCACCGCCGCGGCGCTGGGCATCGCGGCGGCGGACCTTGTGCTGACCGTCCTGACCGCCACCGGCATCACTGCCGTCATCGCCGCGTGGCCGCCCGCCTTCGACCTCATCCGCTACGCCGGCGCCTTATACCTGCTGTGGATGGCCTGCAAGGCGCTGCGCCGCCCCCTTGCGCCGCTGGGCACGGTGGCACAGCAAGCCTCGTTGATATCCGTTTTTTTCCGGTCCACGCTAAACAGCCTGTTGAACCCGAAAGCCCTGCTGTTCTTCATGGTCTTCCTGCCGCAGTTCGTCGACCCGGCCAAGGGGAACGTAGCCAGGCAACTGGTTGTCCTTGGCTGCGTGCTGACGCTGATCAGTACCGTCTTTCACGCGCTGCTGGGCGCGGCCGGCGGCTCGGCGCGCCGTTTCCTGAGCCGCAATCCGCGCGCCGCCATCTTCCAGAAGTACGGGCTGGCGGTGGTGCTGGCGCTGCTGGCGCTAAGGCTGATCGCCATGCCGAGGGCGTCCTAGGCCGACAGCCCCATCCCCAAGCAAACCAGCAACGGAGAGCATGAGATGTACATCGCAGCCTTTATCTACAAGCCAGGCGAGACCGACGAGGAATTCAGGCGATTGAGCGCGGTCATCGACGAAGTGGCGGCCGCCAGCCCCGGGTTTCTGGGCGCCGAGTCATGGCGCTCGCCGGACGGCAAGCTGGTCAACGCCAGCTACTACTGGCGGGACCAGGAAGCCCTGCGTGCCTTCGCCACCGACCCGCGGCACCTGGACGCGAAGCGCCAGTACCGCAAATGGTATGACGGCTATCACGTCGTGGTATCCAGGGTGGAGCGCGTCTACGGCGACGGCAGCCTTCAGCACCTCACCCGCTTCGGCGAAGCAGAGAAAAAAGGCCAGTCGATCAACCGGCCCAACGATCCTCGCGGCAAGGCAAGGTCGATATGATGATTGGCGGCATCCTCCCCAGGAAGGAGCCGCCGGTCAGCGCGGCGCCCCCGGCAACCGCGCATGCGCTCCGCTCAGAAGCGGTGACGCATGCCGACGGTGGCGCCGGTCTGGTTCGCGCCCGGCAATGCCGTGCCGCTGCCGTTCAGGCCCAGCGTGGAGCCGGACTTGTTCTTCACATAACCCACGTTCAGGTAGGCGTCGGTGCGCTTTGACAGCGAGTAGTCGGCCGACAGCACGAACATCCACGGATCCGCGTCGCTGTCCTTCATGTCGGTGTAGTAGGCCGCGCCCGTCAGCTGCAAGGCGGGGGTGAACTTGTACTGCGCGCCGGTCCAGTACACATTGCTGCGGGTGACGGCGGCCGTGGCGCTTGCCGTGCCATCGTCACGCAGCCAGCGATAGCCAGCAAACACCTTGGCATCGCCAAAGGCATAAGCCGCGCCAATGGCGGCGCGCTTGGCGCTGCGATCCTTCAATGCGACGGAAGAACCCTGGAACTGGTCATAGGCGGCGCCGACCGAGAAGCCACCCGCTGCGTAGGCCAGGCCCGCGCCGTAGTTGCGGCCGACCTTGCTTTCGCCCGGCACTTCGCTGCCATTGGCCACGGTGGCATCGCGCCCGGTGCTGTAGAAGCCGGTAGCGGTCAGGCCGCCGAACTTGCCGGTGTACTTGATGGCGTTGTCCGCACGGCCGTTGAACTGCGAATCGACGCTGTTGAGCGAGTAACGCGGGCCGACGGCCATCGGATCATAGGCACCGAACAGGTCATACAGCGAGTTCTGCTGGCGGCCCAGCGTGACGGCGCCGAAATTGCCCTGCAGGCCGACATAAGACTGGCGGCCAAACAGGCGGTTGCCCTGGCCGGACGTGCCGGAGTCGATATCGAAGCCGCTTTCCAGCACGAAGATACCCTTCAGGCCGCCGCCCAGGTCTTCGGTGCCGCGCAGGCCCCAGCGCGAGCCGGACAAGTTGCCGGAGTTCATGCGCGTGACCGTGCCGCCCGCGGAGCCGGCGGCAGGCATGTGGTTGATGACTTCAATGCCGACGTCGGCGATGCCGTACAGCGTGACGCCGGACGCGGTTTGGGCGAACGCTGCGCCGGAAGCTGCAGCTGCTGCTGCGGCAGTCATTGCAAGGAGAGCTTTCTTCACTGGATTTTCTCTGTCTTATGGATGGATGAGGCGGTCTGCCACCGCCCGCGGGCAACCATGCGGGAAACGCCATGAACCGCACCCGTAGCGGTGAGACGCATTGTCCATGTCTTATATGAAAGCCATATGTCTAATGGCTGAATGTCTTGTATTGATGTCATTCAGGTGAGAGCGAGAGCGGGCGCAGACAGGCGCAAGCAGGCACCGGCCGGGTATGGCACGCCATGATGTAAATGGTTGCGCGCCCGTTGCGCGCGAAGCGTGTCGCCGCGGGCTAGGCAGGGAACGGGTAATCGGCGTCGAACGCCGCGAAGCGGGCCTGCAGGAACTCGATCAGGCGGCGCTGCCGGTAAGACGGAAACCGGCTTTGCAGGAACACCAGTTGCAGCGGCACGCTGTCCTGGTACCAGTCGGGAAACAGGAGCACCAGGCGGCCGGCACTGACGTCGGCCGCCACATCGAACCAGCTTTTGAACGCGATGCCGTGGCCCGCCAGGGCCCAGTCGCGCACCACGGCGCCATCATCGCTGGTGCGCCGCCCGTTGGCTTCCACCTCCACCCTCGTCTGGCGCGAACGGAACGGCCAGCGCATGCGCGCCTGGCCACCCGGTGCCAGGCACAGCATCTGGTGCTGCGCCAGCGCGTCGGGCGAAGCCGGTGTACCGCAGCGCTTGAGATACCCCGGCGCGGCCACCGCAACGCGCCGCGTCAAGGCAAGCTGCCGGCGCACCAGCCCCGAATCCTCCAGCCAGCCCACCCGCACGGCCAGGTCGACGTTGCTGCGATAAAGATCGGCGAGCGTATCGCCGATGGACAACTCAAGCGAAAGCTGCGGATGCGCCAGCAGGAAATCGTCCAGCCAGCCTCGCAGCAAGGTGCGCCCGAGGTCCGCCGGCGCCGACAATCGCAGCGGCCCTGCGAGTTCCTCTCGCTGTTCCGCCAGCGCGCCCTCGCCCTCCTCCAACGCCGCCAGTGCCTTGCGTGCGGCCTCCAGGAACACGCGCCCCTCCTCGGTCAGGCGCATGCGGCGGGTGGTGCGGGCGAACAAGCGCGCGCTCAGGCGCTGCTCAAGCCGGATCAACGCCGCACTGGCCGTGGCCGCGGTACGGCCCAGCTCGCGGGCGGCGGCGGAGAGGTTTTCAAGTTCGGCGGTGCGGACAAAAAGTCGCAGGTCGTCTAGGGAGTACATTCAAAACCGGTTTGATGAAATTGCCTGGGCAGGCGAAATTATCAAACGAGCAACGCAGTGCCGCAAGACGGCCGTTTGCCGAAGGACCATTTTCGGGAGCGGCTTGAACTGGCCGCGCAGACGTCAACCCGGCGCTCCGCCGCGCCACGCACACAGCGCCGCGGCGACGGGTTCGCCCGGCAAGAACTCCTGCTCGAGGCGCCCTCGCTCCTGTCTGCGCAAATGCTGGTAGATATCCCCCTCAGCGACCCTCGGTCCCTCGAGGGTCTCGATACTGGCAGGCACAGGCTCCGCCACCGCCAAAGCACCGTCTAGTCATCCCGCCCGACAGCCGCCTGAATAAATTCCGCCGTCTGCCAGTAGTGCCGCGTCAGCAATGACACTGCCCGCTCAACATCCCCGGCCAATACCGCTTCAGCCACAGCCGCATGCTCCGCATGCACATCCCGCACGCCATAGGCATTGCGGATCGAGCATTGCCTGTATCGATAGGCCTGGTCGGCAAGCTCCTCGCTGAATTGCCGGAGCCAGCGGGAGCGGCAATTCGCGATCAGGCTGCGATGGAACTCGCGGTGCAGCCGCTCCCACTCCCGGTTGGGTACGTAGGTATCGTCCTGTGCCGAGCGCGGGGTTCGCGAGAGCCGGTGCAAGGCCAGCACGATCTGCTCTTCCCATTGCGTCGACGGATGCGCCATCGCGTCTTTCAGCGCCATCTGGTCGATGTCGGCGCGGGTGCGCGTGAGCGCTTCGAGCTCGTCGAGGTCCACCGGAGCGGCCGTGAAGCCGCGCTGGTCGTGGCGCACTACCAGCCCTTCCGCGGCCAGCCGGCTCAGCGCTTCGCGCACTGGCGTGTTGCCGGCGGCGTAGCGCTCGCAGATGGTTTCGATACGCAGCTTGACACCCGGCTCGATGCCACCCGTGAGGAGGTCATCCCGCAATCGTTCATAGACGGAGCTGGCAACCGTGACGGCCGGCGTCCTGGCTCCGGTGGCTGCGGTTTCGGGAAGTGACGGTGACATGGTGCGCATCGGGAGATTTTATCGATTTTCGTCACGCGTTGGCGGCTGCTGACCCCGCTGGCAAGGCCGGGCAAGATCATCTGCCTTGGCCTGAATTACTACGATCACGCCGCGGAAGGCGGGAATGCGAAACCGGAATACCCGGCCTTTTTCTTCCGCGGCGCCACGTCCCTGCTGGCGACGGAAGCCCCGATCCAGCGCCCGCGCTGCTCCGACAAACTCGACTATGAAGCGGAACTCGCGGTCGTCATCGGCAAGCGGGTGCGGCATGCCAGCCGCACCGATGCGCTGAACTGCGTGGCCGGATACGCCTGCTTCAACGATGCGTCGCTGCGCGATTACCAGCGCAAGACGGCGCAGTGGACGATCGGCAAGAATTTCGATGCCACCGGGGCGTTCGGGCCGTGGATCGTGACACCGGACGCATTGCCGGCGGGCGCCGCCGGCCTGCGCATTCAGTCCCGCCTGAACGGGCAGGTCATGCAGGATTCCAACACCAGGCACATGATCTGGGACGCGGCGGAAACCATTGCCCTGCTGACGGAATGCCTGACCCTGGAGCCGGGCGACGTGATCGCCATGGGCACGCCCGCCGGCGTGGGCTATCCGCGCACGCCGCCGGTGTTCATGAAGCCCGGCGACAAGATCGAGATTGAGATCGATGGCATCGGCGTGCTTTCCAACCCTGTCGTGGACGAGCCCTGACGCGCGCGCCGGCGACTCGCGTTCGGCGGCGCCTGCAGCGGGCCCCGCGCTGAAGGCCGCCCCCCATCGCCGGGCGCTATCCGAACGTCGCGGCCTGCGCCTGGGTCCAGCGATCAAGGCCCGGCGCCATCACAGGCGCCCCGCCAGTTCCGCCGCCGCCTCCTCGTCGGTGCGCTCGAAGCGCAGCGGCGTGACGGAGATGCCGCCGCGGCCGATCACGACGGCCTCGCTGTCCTCGGCGTCGGGGCGCGGGCCGCGAGAGAACTGCAGCCAGTGATACGGGATCCCGCGCGGGTCGACATGCGCCCTGACGGCGAGATCCTTGACCAGGCCGACGCCCTGGCGCGTCACCGTCAGCGGGCCGGCCGACTCGGGTACCACATCGGGGAAGTTGACGTTCAGGCAGGCCTGCTGGTTCCAGCCTGCCGCAAGCAGGCGGCGGATCACCTCAGGGGCCAGCTCGCCCGCAGTTTCCCAGCGCACCGCATTGCGATCGGTAAAGGCCTGGCTCAGCGCGATCGCCGGGATGCCCAGCAATACGCCGGTCATGGCGGCGCCTACGGTGCCTGAGAACACGGTTTCGAGCCCAAGGTTGGCGCCGCGGTTGATGCCCGACAGGACCAGGCTCGGCGGGGCATCGGCCATCAGGTGCCGCGCGGCCATGACGACACAGTCGCCCGGCGTGCCGGACACGCCAAAGCGGCGTTCGCCCTGCTGGCTGATGCGCAACGGCGAGTGCAGGCTCAGCGAGTGCGAGGTCCCGCTCTGGTCGTGCTCGGGCGCGACCACCCAGACCTCGCGCGCCAGCTTGGCGGCCACGGCCTCGAGCACGGCCAGGCCGGGGGCGTCGATGCCGTCATCGTTCGTAAGGAGTACGCGTTCCAGCAAGAGTTCGGACATGGAGAAAGGGGGCTGTAGATTGACGAATCCTGGGCTGCCTTGCGCGGGAAACAGCGTCAGGCGCAGCGCAAGGCGTTGCAACGGCCATGATGTGGCCGGCCGGGGCGAAGGCCAACTATAAACCGAAGCCGAGGCCGGTCGGCCGCACAGCGGCGCGCGTTGCCGGATTCGCCAAGACAGCACGGTATCCGGCTACTAACCTGCAGCTCATTGTTGTCCGCCCTGCCCGCGCCGCGCGCGCCCAAAACCCCAATACGCCATGCCGTCACCCCGTCACACCGTTCCACCCAGCGCCATCTGGCTGTCCAGCCTCGCCTTCGTGCTGATCTGGTCGACCGGCTTCATCGTGGGCCGTGCGATCGTGCCGGTGGCGCAGCCCAGCCTCTTCCTGCTGGCCCGCTTCTCGCTGGCGGCCCTGCTGTTCACCGGCGTAGCCCTGGCCGGCGGCGCGCGCTGGCCGGCACTGCGCGATGTGCCGAAACACTTGCTGGCCGGCGGCCTGTTGCACGGCAGCTACCTGGGTGGCGGTTACTGGGCCATTGCACATGGCCTGGCGCCATCGGCCATGGCCTTGCTCGGCGCCTTGCAGCCGCTGCTGACGGCGCTGCTGGCGATCCCGCTGCTGGGAGAATTCCCGTCCCGCCGGGGCTGGGGCGGACTTGCGCTGGGCTCGCTGGGCGTAGTATTGGTAGTGGCCCCGGCCACCCTGGCCAGCGCGCCCAGCCCGGTATCGCCGTGGGTGGTGCTGGTGGCGGGGCTTTCCATCCTCTCCATCACCATGGGCACGATCCTGCAAAAAACCTCGATTGCCGCCGCCGACCTGCGTGCCAGCTCGGCGTGGCAGAACGTGGGCGGCGCACTGGTGGCCGGCGCGCTGGCCTGGATGCTGGGCGAGACGCACTGGCAGCCGGGCCTGGCGCTGTGGTCCGCGCTGGCGTGGGCCACCCTGGTGCTGTCGGGCCTGGGCACCTACCTGTTGCTGCGCATCGTCAGGCGCGGCCAGGCCGCCAAGGCGGCCTCGCTGATGTTCCTCGCTCCGCCGCTGGCCGCGTTGCAGGCCTGGGGGCTGTTTGGCGACCGGCTCGGGCCCCTGCAATTGCTCGGCCTGATCGTTGCCGGACTTGGGGTCTGGCTGTGCCAGACCGGCCAGGGCGGCAAGCGCGGCGACGCCATTGGGAAAACCGGCCATGTCGCCGCCCGATAAGCGCGCCTTGCCGGCGATACCGGCGAGCCTGCCGGCTCCGCTGGTGGAGACTCGCGTCTACCAGCCGGAGCCAGAGCGGCATCGCCATGACTATTACCAGGTACTGTTCGGCCTGGACGGTGCCTGCGAGTTGGAAATCGGCGGACACCTGCACCGGCTCGATCCCCGTAGCGGGCTGATCGTACCTGCCGGCGAGTGCCACGATTTCCTCGGGCTGGGGAACAACCGGCAACTGGTGCTGGACGTTCCGCCCGGTTCGCTCGCGTTGCCGGCGGCACTGACGGACCGTGTGAGGGCGTTTGCCGTCACCGACGCCTGGAGCGCCGGCGTGCGGCGCGTGGCCATGCTGCAGCAAGGCACGAGCCAGGCCGGCTCGCGCCAGCATCACTGGCAGTTGGCGGCCACGCTTGCCTCCGACCTCGCGCAAGCGCTCGGCGTGGATGGCCGTGTCCGGCCGGCGCATTTCCCCCTGGCGGAAATCGACGCCTACCTGCGCCAGCATCTGGAGGCACCTGTGCGCGCCAGCCAGCTTGCGGCACATTTCGGCTGGAGCGTAAGGCGTTTCCACACCCTGTTCCGCGACGCCTTTGGCGATACGCCGCATCGTTACCAGACACGCATGCGGCTGGACCAGGCCACGCGCCTGCTGGCCGACCGGAGCCAGGCGCTGGCGGATATTTCGCTGACGCTCGGCTTTCCCGACCAGACCACCTTTACCCGCAGCTTCACCCAGCGCTTTGGCATGCCGCCGGGCGCATGGCGCGCCGGCCTCGGGCCCGAGCGTATCGCCGCCCGCGCATCGCGCCGCCGCTAGCCGCTCCGCCGCCGCGCGACCCCACACGATGTGTCCCGGCCGCGCCGCACTTCCACCCCGCCGGAGCCATTTCAGCATTTTTTCCTGCTATTCATATAAATTTCAAAAACAAATGCTGGTCGATTGTCTTTAATCTGCTCGCCACTTCCGTCCAATAGCACCGCATCGGACTGCTTGCTTTCCAGCCAATGCTTGTCTTAAAAGGCAAACAATTGCGCCGGAAGGCCWGTTTTCAGTAGGACATGCCCACCAGGCATCCCCTATGAAGATGCGGCGCCGGCCTTGTCCGCACCATCTGCGCGACTTGTCCACGGAAGCCAGGAGGCGCAACCGGACCGCTCCCAAAAGGGGCGATTCCGGACAATTACCGATCGGAGACAAGAGATGAGTGAAAACGGAGAAGCGCTGCACCGCGGCCTTGGCGAACGCCAGATCCGGCTGATGGCGCTGGGCTCGGCCATTGGCGTGGGCCTGTTCCTGGGCTCGGCGAGCGCCATCAAGATGGCCGGGCCGGCCATCATGCTGGCCTATATCATCGGCGGCGCCATGATCTTCCTGATCATGCGCGCGCTCGGCGAAATGGCCGTGCACAACCCGGTGGCAGGTTCCTTCTGCCGCTACGCGCAGGACTATATGGGGCCGCTGGCCGGCTACCTGACGGGCTGGAACTACTGGTTCCTGTGGCTGGTGACCTGCATCGCCGAAATCACCGCTGTCGCCATCTACATGGGCATCTGGTTCCCCGACGTGCCCCGCTGGATCTGGGCGCTGGCGGCGCTGGCCGCGATGGGCTCGGTCAACCTGCTGGCGGTCAAGGCCTACGGCGAATTCGAGTTCTGGTTCGCCATGATCAAGATCGTCACCATCGTGCTGATGCTGATCGGCGGCACCGGCATGATCGTGGCTGGCTTTGGCAATGGCGGCGTGGCGATCGGCATTTCCAACCTGTGGACCCATGGCGGCTTCATGCCGAACGGCGCTTCCGGCGTGCTGATGTCGCTGCAGATGGTGATGTTCGCCTACCTCGGCGTGGAGATGATCGGCCTGACCGCCGGTGAGGCGAAAAACCCGCGGAAATCGATCCCAGGCGCCATCAACTCGGTGTTTTGGCGCATCCTGATCTTCTACGTGGGCGCGCTGTTCGTGATCCTCGCCATCTACCCCTGGAACGAAATCGGCACGCAGGGCAGCCCCTTCGTGATGACGTTCGAACGCCTCGGCATCAAGACCGCCGCCGGCATCATCAACTTCGTGGTGCTGACCGCCGCGCTGTCCTCCTGCAACGGCGGCATCTTCAGCACGGGCCGCATGCTCTACAACCTGGCACAGCAAGGCCAGGCGCCGCGCGCCTTTGCCGTGACGGACCGCAACGGCGTGCCGCGCCGCGCCCTGCTCGTTTCGATTGCCGCATTGTTGTGCGGCGTGCTGCTGAACTACCTGGTCCCCGAGAAGGTGTTCGTCTGGGTCACCTCGATCTCCACCTTCGGCGCCATCTGGACCTGGGCCGTGATCCTGGTCACGCAGATGAACTTCCGCCGCGGCCTGTCCTCGGCGGAACGCAGCAAGCTCGCCTTCCGCATGCCGTTCTGGCCCTATGGCTCCTGGGTGGCGCTGGCCTTCCTGGGGCTGGTGGTCGCGCTGATGGCGTACTTCCCGGATACGCGCATCGCGCTGTACGTGGGCCCGGCCTGGCTGATCCTGCTGACCTTGCTGTATTACCGGCTGGGCATGCAGTCCCGTYCGCCGGTGCAGTACCAGGGCTAGGGCCAGCCCTGTCCCCGCCCGCCGCGCCGTGATGCTTGTCCGGCACGCGCGGGCGCGTCGGCCAAGCTAGAATGACCCCCAAACCATCCACAGCCAGGGGGGAGCGGGATGTCAGACGCACTTGCGGCGCCCAGCAGATCCGAAAAGCCGAGCGCCGAAGCGCGCGCAACCGCCGTCGCAGCGACCATCGCGAAGGCCGCGATCGACCAGGCCGACCATGCCATGCGCAACTGGACCGATCCCGAACCCGGGCCGGTCCGCATTGGCTCGCCCCGGCACTTGCGCATGTTCTGCAACATGCTGCTGCAAACCCACAACCCCTATAAACCGGCCGTCATCGACTGGCCGAGCCTCGACCCCGACGCCTTGCACCGGGTGACGTCCCTGCCGATCTGGGATATCGCGGTGCAGACCGAGGGACGCGCGTCCATCCGTGTGCAGTCCTTCGCCAATACCGTGGCCGAGCCGCTGCTGCGCAGCGCGCTTGAGATGGACGGCGCAGAGGAGGCGCGGCACAAGGTGGTGCTATCGAAACTGGTCGAGGCATATGGCATCGCGCTGGCGCCTGAACCCGAGTACCTGCCCCCCGCCGACGCCGAATGGGGCTGGCTGGTGACCGGCTACAGCGAGTGTATCGACAGCTTYGCCGCGTTCGGRCTGTTCGCCGCSGCCARGSRCTCSGGCTTCTTTCCSGCCGARCTGGTCGAAACCTTCGAACCCGTCATCCAGGAGGAAGGCCGGCACATCCTGTTTTTCGTCAACTGGGCCGCCTGGTACCGCCGCAGCCTGCCCTGGTGGCGGCGCCCCCTGTACGCGCTCAAGGTGATGCGGGTGTGGGCTTTCCTGATCTGGGAGCGCGTTGGCATTGCGCGCGGCATCGATGCCGATGGCATGGCCAAGGACGCCAATTTCCCGATGAACAGTACGGCAGCGATCGCCGAGACCTTGTCCGCGCGCGAGATGATCGATCTTTGCCTGGCCGAGAACGAACGCCGCATGGCGGGTTACGATCCGCGCCTGTTGCGGCCGGAGACCGTTCCCAAGCTGGCCCGGCTTGCCCGCCGCTTTCTGCGCTGAGCGCACCTTGACCCACCTGAAGCTGTTCTGGAGCCTTTTGAGATGTTCCTGTTGTCCCTGATCCCCCTCGCCATCTGGTGCGTGCTGCTGGCTGGCCGCGCCGGCTTCTGGCGGGTGCGCAAGCCCGGCCCCGCGCCCGCCCCGGCGCAATGGCCGGAAGTGGTCGCCATCATCCCGGCACGCAACGAGGCGGCCGTCATCGGCGGCGCGGTGACCAGCGTGCTGGGTCAGTCCTATCCCGCGCCCCTGCGGCTGATGGTGGTGGACGACCATAGCACCGACGGTACCGCCGACATTGCACGCAGCGCCGCGGCTGCGCTGGGCAAGGCGGAATCGCTTGCGGTGATCACGGCGCGCGAGCTGCCACCCGGCTGGAGCGGCAAGGTTTGGGCGCAGTCGGAAGGCCTGGAAGCCGCTGACAGGCTGGCTCCCGCGGCCACCTGGGTGTGGCTGACGGATGCCGACATCCATCACGGCCACGGTGTGCTGGCGCAGCAGGTGGCGCGCGCGGAATGCGAGCAGCGGGACCTGGTTTCATTGATGGTGCGGCTGCGCTGCRCATCCTGGTGGGAGCGCATGATCGTCCCGGCCTTTGTGTTCTTTTTTGCCAAGCTCTACCCGTTCGCGCGCGTCAACAACCCGCGCAGCGGCGTGGCCGCGGCCGCCGGCGGCTGCATGCTGGCGCGGCGCWSSGCGCTGGCCCGCATCGGCGGATTTGCCGCGATCCGCGGAGAACTGATCGACGACTGCAGCCTGGCAGCCTGTATCAAGCAAGGCGGCTCGATCCGCCTGGACCTCGCCGACGACAGCATCTCGGCGCGCCCCTACGATGACTGGCGCAGCCTGTGGGATATGATCGCGCGCAGCGCCTACACCCAGCTGCGCTACTCGCCGCTGTTGCTGGCCGGCGCCGTGGCTGGCATGGTGCTGACCTACCTGGCGCCACCCCTGCTGGCGCTTGGCGGCGGCCTGCGGCTATGGCCGGCATGGGCGGCCTGGCTGGCCATGACGCTGGCCTACATGCCCATGCTGCGCGAATACCGCCAGCCCCTGTGGCTGGCGCCGCTGCTGCCGCTGACGGCCTTGTTCTACCTTGGCGCCACCATCGATTCCGCGCGCCGCTACTGGCTGCGCAAGGGCGGGCAGTGGAAAGGCCGTGCGCAAGCGCCGCAGCGCGGCTGACGGCAGCGGGCCGGAGGCTGGCAGCGCGCCTGCGCCGCCAGCCAGTTTCAGCGCAGGTAGCCGGCGGTACGGAACCAGTCGAGCGCCTCGCCCAGGCCTTGCTGGTAGGGCCGTGCCTGGTAGCCAAGCACCTGGCGGGCTTTTTCCGAACTGAAGAACATCCGGTATTTCGACATCGACAGGCCATCGGCCGTCAGGAAGGGCTCTTTGCCCGTCATGCGCGCCACCGCCTCCGCCGCGAAAGCGAGCGGGTAAAGCGGCCAGCGCGGCAGGCTGATGGTGGGCGGGCGCCGCCCGGTCATGGCGGCAATGTCGGCCAGCATCTGCTGCAGGGAGACGTCCTGCCCGCCAAGAATATACCGCTCGCCGGTCACGCCGCGCTCCAGCGCCAGCATATGCCCGGCCGCCACGTCGTCCACATGCACCAGATTGAGGCCAGTATCGACAAAGGCGGGGATCTTGCCGCTGGCGGCTTCGACAATGATGCGGCCGGTAGGCGTCGGCCGCACGTCGCGCGGGCCGATCGGCGTGGAGGGATTGACGATCACCGCCTCGAGGCCGTCGCGGGCCACCATGCGCTCCACCACGCGCTCGGCCAGCACCTTGCTGCGCTTGTAGGCACCGATCGCCTCATGGTCGCCCATGGCGGCGTCTTCTGCCACCGGCGCCGTGGCGCCCGCTACCCGCAACGTCGCCACGCTGCTTGTGTACACCACGCGTTCCACGCCGCAGGCGAGTGCCGCGCCCATCACGGTTTCGGTCCCGGCCACATTGGTGCGTACGATTTCCTCGGGATCCGGAGCCCACAGGCGGTAATCCGCCGCCACATGAAACAGATAGCGCACGCCTTTCAACGCACTTTCCATGGCGCGTGCATCGCGCATATCGCCCTCGGCGATCTCAACCGGCAGGTCCTCCAGGTTGCGGCGCGGGCTGCCCGCGCGTACCATCGCGCGCACCCGGAACCCGCGCTCCAGCGCCTGCCGCGCTACCGCCGAACCGAGAAAACCCGATGCGCCCGTTACCAGGACATAGTCTCCTGACGTCATGTTCCCCACAGGAATAACCCTCAAAGTGTTGCAGGCGTTTGCCAGGTGCCAGACAAAGGTTGCGGCACGGGTATATAGTAACCACCGTATGACGGGAAAGTGATTCCGGAATATCAACTAATGCTGAACCCGTTGACTGGGTCGGGGGGCCTATTTTTATGCAGGTGATTCTTGCTCAACCCCGCGGTTTTTGTGCCGGCGTGGTGCGCGCGATCGAGATTGTAGATCGTGCCCTACTCAAGCATGGAGCCCCGGTGTTCGTGCGACACGAAATCGTGCACAACAAGCACGTGGTGGAAGGGCTAAGGCAAAAGGGTGCGCGCTTCGTGGAAGAACTGCATGAAGTGCCGACCGGCGCCGTCACGATTTTCAGCGCGCATGGCGTCTCCAAGGACGTCGAGAGCGATGCGCGGACCCGCCAGTTGCACTCGATCGACGCGACCTGCCCGCTCGTGATCAAGGTACATACGCAGGGCCGGCAATATGCCGCCAGCGGCCGCACGGTGATCCTGATCGGCCATGCCGGCCATCCGGAGGTCGAAGGCACCATGGGACAGATCCCGGGCAAGGTCATCCTGGTGCAAAGCGAGGCGGAGGTCGCGCAACTCGACCTGCCCGCGGATACCCCCGTGGCCTACGTCACGCAGACCACGCTGAGCGTGGACGATACACGTAATATAATTGCCGCCCTGAGCCGGCGCTTTGCCAACCTGGTGGGGCCGGATACGCGCGATATCTGCTACGCCACGCAAAACCGGCAAAGCGCAGTCCGCGAGCTGTCCAAGCAGGTGGAGGTGATCCTTGTGATCGGCGCCACCAATAGCTCCAACTCCAACCGTCCGGCAACAAGCGCTATCCGCTGGCACTGATGCTGGAACCGCTGTTCCGCTGCAACCTGGCCTGTAACGGCTGCGGCAAGATCGACTATCCGGACCCCATCCTGAACCAGCGCCTGTCCATCGAGCAGTGCCTGGGCGCGGTCGACGAATGCGGCGCCCCGGTGGTCTCCATCGCCGGCGGCGAACCGCTGCTGCACAAGGACATGCCCACCATCGTCAAGGGCATCATTGCGCGCCGCAAGTTCGTCTACCTGTGCACCAATGCACTGCTGATGGAAAAGAAGCTGGACCAGTACGAGCCCAGCCCTTACTTCGTCTGGTCGGTGCACCTGGATGGCGACCGCGAGATGCATGACCGTTCGGTGAGCCAGGAAGGCGTGTACGACCGTTGCGTCGAGGCGATCGCCGCGGCCAAGAAGCGCGGCTTCCGCGTCAACATCAACTGCACGCTGTTCAACGATGCCGAGCCGGAAAAAGTGRCCCGCTTCTTCGACTCCGTGAAGGCCATGGGCGTGGACGGCATCACCGTATCGCCGGGCTATGCCTACGAGCGCGCGCCGGACCAGCAGCACTTCCTGAACCGCGGCAAGACCCGCCAGTTGTTCCGCGACATCCTGTCGCGCGGCCGTGCCGGCAAGAACTGGGCCTTCAGCCAGTCCACGCTGTTCCTGGACTTCCTGGCCGGCAACCAGACCTACAAGTGCACGCCCTGGGGCAATCCGGCGCGCACCGTGTTCGGCTGGCAGCGTCCGTGTTACCTGGTCGGCGAAGGCTATGTCGGCACCTTCAAGGAACTGATGGAAGGCACCGACTGGGACGCCTACGGCGTCGGCAACTACGAGAAGTGCGCCGACTGCATGGTCCACAGCGGCTTTGAAGCCACCGCGGTGGCCGACACCATCGCCCATCCGCTCAAGGCGCTGGGCGTTAGCCTGCGCGGCGTGCGCACCTCGGGCCCGATGGCGCCGGATATCGACCTGACCAAGCAACGCCCTGCCGACTACGTGTTCTCGAAGCACGTCGAGATCAAGCTTGAAGAGATCGGCCGCGCCAAGTCATCCAAGGCAGCCAACGACACCGCCGCCACACGGAAAGCCGCCACGCGCTGAAGCGCAGGCAATCCGGAATGCATAAAGGCTCGCACCCTGGGTACCGCGTGTACCGGGGGCGAGCCTTTTATCGTCCATGCCGGCGGTAACGCCGGGGGCTCAAGCGTCGGCGTTCTGGCGCGCGTTGTGGTTGGCCAGGTACTTGAGCAAGCCGTCGATGCCGTTACGCGCGACGATATCGGCGAACTGCCGGCGGTAGACCTCGATCAGCCAGGCGCCCATCATATTGATGTCGTAGATCTTCCAGCCGTTGCCGACGCGCTGCAGGCGGTAGTCGATCTGCATCTCGTCGCCGTTGTTGAGCACGCGCGTCTCGACCACCACATCGGTGGCGCCGCTGGCGGCCAGCGCGGGCTTGTAGCGGAACTTGACGTTCTGCTCGCGCAGTTGCGACAGCGAAACCGCGTAGCTGCGCACCAGCAGGGTCTGGAATTGCTCGTACAGTTGCTTTTGCTGCTCGGGCGTAGCATTGCGCCACGCGCTGCCGACCGCCAGCCGGGTGGTACGCTCGAAATCGGTGTAGGGCAGGAACTGGCGCTGCACTACTGCGGTAATCTTGCCCAGATCGCCGCCGCGGGTGTCGGGGCTGGACTGGATGGTGCCGATCACGCCTTCGACGGCGGCCCGCACCATGCGGTCCGGCGAAGACCTGTCGACCGTTTGYGCCTGTGCGGCGGAAACCATCGCCACCACGGCGAGCGGGGCCAGAGCCTGGAAAGCAATACCGTATTTCTTCATGCGAATTTGGACCTGAATATGCCAGTCGGTTCGCCGCCGGAAATGCCCGGCAGACTTGCCAAGGGAAACATGCCGCGCCGCGGGCTGCGAGACCGCAGCCCGGCTCGCGCGCGTGTGCCGGGGCAGTATAGCGTACCGAAGCCGGCGCTCGCCGCGCCGGCGGCAACCGCGCATTGCATGACGGCGCGGCCAAAGCGGCAGCGCTATGCCGCGTCCTGCCGTTATACTCGCGGCTGCCGCTTTGCGCGCTGCGCTGCGCTTTTTTTCGCGCCTCGTTGCGCGCCACACAGTTACTGTCCCCCTTATCGCCCATGTTGACGTCGTTGGTCATCCGCATCGTCCAGTTTTCTACCCGCCGCGCGTGGCCCGTGATCGCGCTGACGCTGCTGCTGACTGCCGCCAGCGGCGTCTATGTGGCAGGCCATTTCGCCATCAACACCGATATCAGCCGCCTGCTCCAGTCGGACCAGCCCTGGGCGCGCCGCGATGCCGCCGTGAGCGCCGCCTTTCCCCAGCGCGACCAGATGATCCTGGCCGTGGTGCAGGCGCCGGCCGCGGAACTGGCGGACGCCGCCGCCGACGAGCTGGCCAAGGCGCTGCGCCAGCAGGGCGAGCGCTTTCGCGCCGTCAGCCAGCCGGGCGGCGGGGAATTCTTCGAGCGTAACGGACTGCTCTTCGTCGAAACGGAAAAGCTGCGCGATACCACCACGCAACTGACCCAGGCACGTCCCCTGCTCAACGCCCTTGCGCATGACCCGACCCTGCGCGGCCTGTCCGATACGCTATCGACTACGCTGTCGTTGCCGCTGCAACTCGGGCAGGTCAAGCTGGGCGACATGGCCAAGCTGCTCGGCAGCAGCGCGCGCACGGTGGACCAGGTACTGGCAGGCAAGCCCGGAGCGCTGTCCTGGACCGGATTGGTCGACAGCAGCCTGCAACCTGCGCCCGGCGGCGTCGCCACGGCGTTCGTCGCGCTCAGCCCCGTGCTCGACTACGCCGGCCTGCAAGCCGGCGCGGATGCCGCCGGCGCTATTCGCGCCACGGCGGCCAAGCTCGGGCTGGCCCAGCGGTACGGCGCCACGGTGCGCCTGACCGGCTCGCAAGCGCTGGCGGATGACGAATTTGCCTCGGTCAAGGAAGGGGCCGCCTTCAATGGCGTGCTGACGTTGCTGGTGGTGATCCTGATCCTGTGGCTGGCATTGCGCTCCAAGCGGCTGATCCTGGCGGTACTGGCCAGCATGCTGGTGGGCCTGGTCATCACCGCCGCGCTCGGGCTGGCCATGGTCGGCGCGCTCAATATGATCTCCGTGGCCTTCGCCGTGCTGTTTGTCGGGCTKGGCGTGGAYTTCGGCATTCAGTTCGGCGTGCGCTACCGCGCCGAGCGCCATGTGCATCCCGAAATCCCGGTAGCCCTGGCGAGTGCCGCCAAGGCGGTCGGCGTGCCACTGGCGCTTGCCGCCGCCGCTACCGCGGCTGCCTTCTTCTGCTTCCTGCCCACCGACTACCGCGGCGTGGCCGAGCTGGGCCAGATCGCAGGGGTGGGCATGCTGATCGCGTTCACCACCACCATCACGCTGCTGCCCGCGCTGATCACGGTATTCCGCCCGAAGGACGAAGCGGGACGGACCGAAGTGCCTGGCTTCAAGTGGCTGGCACCGGCCGATGTGTTCTTCGAGCGCTATCGCAAGCAAGTGCTGCTGGTCACCTGCGGCCTGATCCTGGCCGGCTCGCCCCTGCTGTTGCACCTGCGGTTCGACTTCGATCCGCTGCACCTCAAGGATCCGCACTCGGAATCGATGGCAACCCTGCTCTCGCTCAAGGATGCGCCCCAGGCCGGCACCGACAACGTCAACGTGCTGGCGCCCTCTCTTGCCGTGGCCGTCGCCGCCGCCAACCGCCTGGCAGCGTTGCCGGAGGTGTCGCGCGTCGTCACGCTGCAGACTTTCATACCCGACGACCAGCCAGCGCGGCTGGCCTTGATCGCCAAAGCATCGGCGAGCCTGATGCCGGTGCTGACGCAGACCGTGGCCACGCCTGCGGACGATGCGCGGCTCGTCAATTCGCTCAAGAACGCGGCGCGCCAGCTCACCCTCGCGGCGGAGGATCATCCCGGCCCGGGCGCCACCGAAGCCGCCCACCTGGCTACGGGGCTGCGCAAGCTTGCCGGCGCGGACGCCGCCACCCGCGCGCGCGCCGAACAGGCCATCGCCCTGCCGCTGCGCCTCGCGCTGGCCCGCCTGCAGCGGATGCTGTCGCCGCAGCCGATCAGCCGGGAGACCTTGCCGCCCGCCCTGGTACGCGACTGGGTCGCCCCCGACGGACAGGCCCTGGTCAGCGTGAGCCCGAAGCTCCCCCCGGCGGCCAAGCCGGGAGATGCGTCGAGCAGCAACAGCGATGCGCGCGACGCCGCGCTGACGCGCTTTATCGATGCCGTGCAGCGCGTCGAGCCCGCCGCGGTAGGTGGCCCGATCTCGATCCGGGGCTCCGCCGACACCATCATGACCGCCTTTGCCCAAGCCGGCATCTGGGCCGTGCTGTCGATCACGCTGCTGCTTTGGATCACGCTGCGCCGCGTGGGCGATGTGCTGCGCACGCTGGTGCCGCTGCTGGTGTCCGCGCTGGTCACGCTGGAACTTTGCGTGGTGTTCGGCATCCCGCTCAATTTCGCCAACGTGATTGCCCTGCCCCTGCTGTTTGGCATCGGCGTGGCCTTCAAGATCTACTACGTGCTCGCCTGGCGCGAGGGCAAGACACACTTGCTGCAGTCCCCGCTCACCCACGCCGTGCTCTTCAGCGCCGCCACCACGGCCGCCGCCTTCGGCAGCCTGTGGTTGTCCCAGCATCCAGGCACGGCCAGCATGGGCAAGCTGCTGGCGCTGGCGCTGGCATGCACGCTGGTCGGCGCCGTATTTTTCCAGCCGATCCTGATGGGACGTCCGCGCGAGCGGTCCGCGCCCGCTACCGGACCGGCCCATTGAAACGCCATCTCAACATGATGAACCGCCCCGTCCCTCGCTTCTCGCGCCTACTGTCGGCGCTTTCCCTGTCGCTACTGGCCACGGCATGCGCCACCGGCCCGCAAGCCAACCCGGACGACCCGCTGGAGCCGCTCAACCGCGCAGTCTTCAAGGTCAACGACAAGGCTGACGAGTACGTAGCAACGCCGCTGGCCAAGGGCTACCGTGCCGTCACGCCACAGCCGGTGCGCACCGCTGTCACCAATTTCTACTCGAACCTGGCCGACGTCGGCAACACAGTCAACAACCTGCTGCAAGGCAAGGGCGTGGACGCGGCGGAAAGCTTCATGCGCGTCGCCATGAATTCGGTACTCGGGGTCGGCGGCCTGATCGATATCGCTACGCCAGCCGGCCTGAGCAAGCACTCCACCGACTTCGGGCTGACGATGGGCGTGTGGGGCGTGCCCGCCGGCCCGTACCTGGTGCTGCCGCTGTTCGGTCCCAGTTCGATCCGCGACGGGGTGGGCCTGTATGTGAACTTCCAGCTGTCGCCTACCACGTGGGTCGAAAAGGACGTGCAGTGGGCGCTGTGGGGCGTGGGTTTCCTCGATGCACGTACCAATGCACTGGCCGCGACCGATCTGTTGTCGCTGGCGGCACTGGATAAATACAGTTTCGTGCGGGATGGGTACCGGCAGCGCCGGCAGTACCTGATCCAGGGTGGTGGCGGGAAGCTGCCGGATTACGAGGATACGGATGCGCCCGCCGAAGGAGCGGCGCCCGCGCCGGCCGGCGGGGAAGAGAAAAAGCCTGAAGCGGAAGGGACGAAGCCTTAAGCTTTTGCTGCCCGGTCTTCGATCCGGCCGCCCGGGTCAAAGGCCGGGCGGCGGCTCACCCTAAACCAAACCCCGCCCCCACCCGGCCCCGCGCCACCTCCAGCGCCAACCTCGCCAGCCTGGCATCCCGACCCAGCCGGATCAGGTCCGGCACCTGCCCCGGCCCCGCCAGCAGCGCCTTGAGCAACGCCAGGATATCGGTGCCGCCATCGGGCCCCATCCCCGCCACCGCGGCGGGCGGCACATCCCGTTGCGCGGGATCGATCACGACCCGGCAGGCGGCAAACGGCACCCCGAATTCCTGGGCGATCCGCGCCGCGATATGAGACTCCATATCGACCGCCAGCGCCCCCGTGGCAGCGTGCAATGCCGTCTTGGCAGCCACCGAGGTCACCGCCTGGTCTGAGCCCGCCAGCGTCCCGGCAACGGCTTCCGGCAACGCAAGGGACAGTGCGCGAGACCAGCTTGCATCGACCGGCCGCGACGTATCGCCGTCGTGTACTGCGGTGGCGACAATCACCTTGCCAGGCGCAAGCGCGGGATCTAGCCCGCCCGCCACGCCAAAGCTGATCACGCCCGCGCAGGGATGCGCCAGGCGTTGCCGCAAGCCTTGCGCCAAGGCTTCGGCGCGTAGGCCGTGCAGGGTTTCAATGCCGGGGCCCGCGGCAATGCGGGCCTCGAAGCGCATGCCGGTCACCACCAGCGTGGGACCGGCGGCCTGCCGTTGCGGCAGGCGCGCGGACAAACCGGGCGAAGCTGGCGCGCTCACATCCCCCACGCCACTGCCCGCGTGCCGTCGCGGCGCAGGTTGCGGTAGCGCGCCACGGCCCAGAGCGGGAAGAAGCGGGCATAACCGTGGTAGCGCAGGTAGAACACGCGCGGGAAGCCCACCGCGGTGAAGCGTGCCTCGTTCCACAGGCCATCGGCCTGCTGCGTGCGCACCAGGTAATCGATCCCCCGCGCCACGGCGGGATGATCGACCTCGCCCGCCGCCATCAGGCCCAGCAAGGCCCATGCGGTTTGCGAAGGGACGCTGGGCGCGGGCTCATAGCCCTGGTAGTCGAGGCGGTAACTGCTGCCATCCTCGCCCCAGCCGCCGTCGGCGTTCTGGATCGACACCAGCCACGCTGCCGCGCGGCGCATCTCCGGGGCCTCCGGTGGCAGGCCGGCAGCGTTCAGCGCGCACAGCGCGCTCCAGGTGCCGTAGATGTAGTTCATGCCCCAGCGGCCGTACCAGCTGCCGTCGGCCATCTGCTCGTCGAGCAGGTAGCGCAGCGCGCGCTTGAACGCCGGACTGCTCGCCGAGTTTTCACCCAGTTGCGCGAGCATCGACAGGCAGCGCGCCGAGACGTCGGCGGTGGGCGGATCGAGCAAGGCGCCGTGGTCGGCGAACGGAATATTGTTCAGGAATTCATGCGTGTTCTCGGGCTCGAAAGCGCCCCAGCCGCCGTTGCCGCTCTGCATGCCGGCCACCCACTCGCGCGCGCGGCTAACCGCTTCGTCATAGCGCGCGCGATGGCTCGCCGGGGCGACGGCCGGCGCCGCCGCGCCGGAACGCGCCGCGCGGTCCATGGCCATGGCCACCACGGCGGTATCGTCCACGTCCGGGTAGTGCGGATTGGCGTACTGGAAGGCCCAGCCGCCGGGACGCACGTCGGGACGCCGCACAATCCAGTCGCCGCGCACGTCCAGCACCTGCAGGGGGCGCAGCCATTGCAGGCCGCGCTCGGCCGCCGCCTCGGCGCGCGGGCCGCCGACCTCCAGCAAGGCGTGGCTGGCCAGCGAGGTATCCCAGACCGGCGACAGGCACGGCTGGCAATAGGCTTCGTCGCCATGCACGACCAGCAGCTTTTCGATGGAAGCGCGCGCCACCGCCACGTCCGGATCGGTACGCGGTACGCCCAGCACGTCGAACATCATGACGGCGTTCGCCATGGCCGGGAAGATGGCGCCCAGGCCGTCCTCGCCGTTCAGGCGTTCGCGCACGAATTTCTCGGCACGGGCAATGGCACGCTTGCGCAGGCTGCGGGGGAACAACGGCTCCGCCACGCGCAGGCCAGCATCCAGCGCGCTGAACACGGTGAACCAGACCCGGTTCTGATGCGGCGCCCTCGGGGCCAGGCGGGCCGCCTGGCAAGGACGGATAAACAATTCGTCGATGCCCACGCCACGCGGGTTCCTGGCCTGGGGGCGCAGGCTGTTGAGCACCAGCAGCGGCACGATCACGGTGCGGGCCCAGTACGCGACCTTGGACAAATGGAACGGGAACCAGAGCGGCAGCAGCATGATCTCGACCGGCATCATCGGCACCGCTTGCCACGGCATCACGCCGTACAGCGCCAGCAGCGTGCGGGTGAAGACGTTGCTGGCCTCGGCGCCGCCCTGGGCGTGGATGGACGCGCGGGCGCGGCGCATAGGCTCGGATTCGGTATCGTCGCCAATCATCTTGAGGGCGAAATACGCTTTCACGCTGGCGCTGATGTCCGAGCGGCCCTGATGGAACAGCGGCCAGCCGCCGTCGGCATTCTGGATGCGGCGCAGGTAGCGCGCGATACGCGCTTCCAGCACGGCATCCGGGGTCTCGCCCAGGTAGTGCACCAGCAGTACGTATTCCGCCGGGATCGTGGCGTCGGCCTCCAGCTCGAATACCCAGTGGCCGTCCGGCCGCTGGGTCGCCAGCAAAGCGTCAAGCGCACGGTCGAGCGTGCCTTGCAGCTCGTGATGCTCCGGCGCACCCTGCACGGCCGTGGCCGGCGTGGGGGATAGTGCTACTTGGCTCATCGGTCTCGATGTCCTCTTTTCAACAACGCAATCAGCAATACCTCGCGGGATCGCCTCAGATGAGGCCATGCCGGAGCAGAATCCAGAACAGCCGCGCCCGCGGCACGCGAACGCGCGCGCGCGGATTGGCCCAGCCGCGGGCCAGCAAACGCTGCAGGACTACGTGGTAGACCTCGCCCATGATGCGCGGCGAGCGCACGATCCGGCGAGGACAACCCGCCATGATAGCGAAAGCCTGCGCATAGTACGCCTGAGCCTGCTGCGCCACTTCCGCGCAGGCACGGCCGATGGCGGGATGGCCGACGATAGCTTGCGGCGCGCCGAGCGGCACGCCGGCGGCCGCCAGCGCTTCGGCCGGCAGGTAGACGCGGCCGAGCCCGGCGTCTTCGTCGATATCGCGCAGGATATTGGTGAGCTGCAGCGCGCGGCCGAGGTGATGCGCCAGCGCCACGCCGGTGTCGTGCTCCATGCCGAACACGCGCACTGCGAGCCGCCCTACCGCGCTCGCCACGCGGTCGCAGTACAGGTCAAGGGTAGCGTTGTCCGGTGCGCGGATATCGGCCAGGACGTCCATCGCCATGCCATCGACGACGGCGAGGAAGTCTTCCTGCAGCAATCCGAAGCGCTGGATCTGGGTGGCCAGGCCACGCAGCGCGGCCGGCGGCRCACCGGCATAGCACGCGGCGAGATCCGCGCGCCACGCATCCAGGCCGGCGAGGCGCGCGGCGCGCGGGCCGTCGCCATCGGCGATATCGTCCACGGCGCGGCAAAAGCCATAGATCTCGAACATCGCCTCGCGTTGCGCGGGGGGCAGGATCTTGAGGGCGGTATGGAATGAGCTGCCGGACGAGACGGCATTGCCCGCTGGCGGGACGGTTTGCACTGCGATTTCTGTTCCGGCCACGTAACTCCTCGTCACGCGTTGAACCGCCGTGCTGCTGTGCTGCCTCGCCCTGGCTAGTCGCCGCGGCCAGGCACGCAGCACAAGGCGGCATGTGTTTGGGGTAGTGGGCAATTATACCAAGTCCCGCCATGGGCGCGGCCGGCAGCCGAAGGTGGGTGTTGGCGGGGGGCGCGAGCCGGAGCCGTGCGACAAGAGCAGCAGCGGAACTGCGCGGGCGGCGCGCTTATCGGATACGCCGGCCGGCGAGGCGAAGCTCCATCACAAAAATACCCCGTTCCGGGTCATAGCGGGCAATTTCCGCGCAATTGGCAGCATTTTTTTGATTTTTATCGAATTCACCCGCACCCACCACGGGTAGCGGCGCGGGCTGCACCTGCGACGCCGGGTCGCGCCCCGCTTCGGCGGCGGCCTGCATGCGGCGCAGGTCGGCGAGCACCAGCGGCGAGATACGATCGAGCAGACGGCTGGACCTTAGCTTGTTCATGGCGGCCTTCCCCGGATGGATGTCGCCAGTGTAGGCCGGCGTCCCGGCCGTTGAATGTGCCCTGAGACACGCTCCGGAGCGGATTTCGCGCGATGTCACGCTCCGCGCGGCCAGGCTCTCCGGGGCCAGGCTGCCTTTGAACTGGTGCGCGAGTGGGTTCTGTTGATCGAGGGTGGTCCGCTGGTGTCGCTACGTCTTCTTGCTGACGCTGGGGGTAATGGCCATGGCGATCCGTGTCCTTGCTCCAGGAGGCTTCACAAGCGCGCCTGCCATTGCCGGGCAGGCCGCGCCGCTAAGGGCCGGTGCATTGCGCGTCCGGCCCGCCAGTGAAAGCCGATTCATCGCTGTCGTCAAGACGCGGTGCCGCGTAATCGTGCCGCCGGCATGGCAATGCGCAAAGATCTGAACACTGCAATCGAAAACGTTCAGATCGCATGGTATCGCCATGCCGGTCCAGCGGCTTGCGGCCTTACGTGCCTACGCGCTTACGCGCCGGACGCGACCGTCACGAACACCGGGTTCGAATAGAACCACAGGTCGTTGTAGTTGCGCGCGTTGATGGCATCGAAGCGTGCCGCATTCTCGACCAGGTCGGTCTTGGTGTCGGGCAGCGGGTTGCCGTTCGCGGTTTCTCCCGGCACGTTCAGCCCGAGATTGGTGCCCCGCAGGCGGAAGTACTGGCTCTTGGCCGCGGTGAACGTGTAGGTCACCGTGTTGTAGCCATCCTTGTCCAGCTTCCAGTCGGTCTTGGTGAAGGTTGCGATGACCTTCGTGGAATCATTGGTCTCCTTGCTGTATTCCGGCGTACCAGGCGCGGGGCGACGGGTGACGTCGCCGGCGATCAGGTCGATATGGTCCACGGTCGGCCTGACGTTGACATTGACGCCGCTGTCCAGCGGATACTCGAACCGGTTCCGGTCCGGGCTCTTGAAACGGATCGTGACAGTGACCTTGTCACCCGCCTTGGCCATGAGTTCGCCGCCCATCTCGCGCTTGGTGCTGCCGGCCGCCACATTGAAATCCAGTGCATTGATCAGGTCGCCGAACACCGAGAAGGACTTGCCCGCACGCAGGCTGTCCAGCAAGCCCTTGATGCCGGTGCCTTCCATCCACAGGTAGTTGCGTGCGTATTCGCCCGGGAAGTAGCCGCTGCTGAACTGGCCGCCCGCGGTCTTGAAATGGTGGTCCGAGTTGGCGAGGTTCCAGAAGCGGCGCCCGTCGCCCAGCAGGGCATCCCAGATGCCACCGACTTGCGCCACCACATAGTCCACGCCGCCATAGGTGCGCGACTTCAGGTTGGCATCGATATAGGCGCTGTTGTAGCCGCCGCGATCCGGCTCCATCTGGTTGCCGACCATGCCTTCCACCGCGAACACGATATTCGGCGCGAGGTCGTTCAACTCACGATAGTTGGCGGCGGTGTACTTGCCCGGATTGCGCGACGGGTGGTTGATCAGCGCGTAGCTGCTGTCCGGGTAATTTGTCTTGAGCCAGTTGAAGGCCAGCAGCGCGTCGGCGTGCGTGGTAAAGGCGCGCGGGCCTTTGGCATTCCACGCCGCCACGTCCACCGGATTGAACAGGGTGTCGGCGCGGTTGGTGAAGAAATACTCGAACTCGTTGGCGGCCTTGAGGGCCGGTGCGAGCGCGGGCGAGCCGGAGAAGATGCCCACGTTCATGTGGTCGTGGGTCGGCATGTCCCACTCGAAGGCGGAGAAGATCAGCTTGCCGGGATAGCGGCCGTCAGCCTGCATTTGCTTGACGGCAGGCACTTCGTAGTCCGCCATGCCCTTCGAGAATGCCACCGAGCCGCCAGGGATGGCCGTGCCGGCCGGGTCGCGATCCGAGACGCGCAGGTGGTTCGACAAGGCCATCCAGTCGAGGTTGCTCGCGGTGAACGCCTGGTCGAGCACCGTGGCCAGGGGGCTCTGCGCATCGTTGGACTGGATCGTATGTACATGCAGGTCGCCGGTGGTCCACTTGCCCGTGACTTCCGCGACCGGCGGGGTGACCGGCGCGGCCGGCGCGGCCGGTGCGCCGGGGGTGGCCGGAGCGGCGGGGCTGGATTGGTCGCCGTTGCCGTTGCAACCGTAGAAGCCGCCGGCGATGCATAGCGAGGCGGCCAGGCCGATGATGGATTTGGAGTGACGCATTGGATTTCCCTGGTGACGTTTTACGTATTGACCCGATCTGTCCGCGCGCCCTGGGCCGCCGGGCGATGCGTGTCACTGGCATCACCCCTTGCCCGGACGCACTGGCAAAGATTCTTGTGGGCGCCGATGTTGACGATCGTTAGTGACAGAAAGGTGACGTCGGGAAAACAAATCCTGTTTTTTGGTAAAACGATACACTTAGTCAGCCTAATGTCGCCTCTTCGAGACAAAATTCCAACCTACAGAACAAAAAACAAATGCCTGCGACATCTCTTCATGCGCATGTCATCTCTGCTGGCTAGCTTTGCCGCTTCCTGTTCCACATGGAAAGTCATGACAAAGAAGCACGAAGCCGATGCGCGGCAACAGGTACAGAAGACAACAACCAGCGTGCCGGACGAACGCCGCAGGAGCTTGCTCAGGGCCGGACTGGGTGCGACGCTGCTGCCTGCTGCCGGCAGGCGGCAGTGCATTGCTGGCTGCGTGCGGGGGTGGGGGTGGCGACGACGCGCCCGCCGCGCCGAGCACCGGCAGCCCGGCACCGCAGCCACCGGCCGGCCCGCAGCTGGCATCCAATTTCGCGCTGGCGGTACTGCCCGATACGCAGTTCTACTCGCGCTATGCAACGCTGGCGGAGAACGACCAGTTCGGCCGCAAATTCAACAGCGAGCCGTTCCAGGCGCAGACCAACTGGGTCGCGGACAATGCCAAGGCGCTCAACATCCCCTTCCTGATCCATCTCGGCGACGTCGTGGACCAGCAAGGCAAGCCCGAGCAGTGGGTGGTGGCCGACCAGGCCATGAAGGTGCTTGAGAGCGCCAAGATCCCGTATTCGATCCTGGCCGGGAATCACGATGTCATTCTCGACCTCGACTACAGCGGCGGCCCGAACGACACCGGCACCGACACGGAGCGCACGCTGGCCAACGAGCCCTACCTGAAGACGTTCGGCACGGCCCGGGCCAGCAAGCAGGCCACCTTCGGCGGCCGCGACCCGAGCGGCTTCCACGAGTACCACGTGTTCGAAGCCGAAGGGCAGAAGTTCCTGGTGCTCTCGCTATCGTGGCGCGTCTCCGACAACGGCATCGCGTGGGCACGCCAGGTACTGCGCAACAACCCGACGCTGCCAGCCATTCTCGCCAACCACCAGTTGATCAATATCGACAAGGACGGGGTTACACCGCTCGAGGTGCCCTACGGCCTGCTGCTGTGGGAAAAACTGATCAAGGACAACGACCAGATCTTCATGACGCTGAACGGCCACTACCACGGCGCCGCGCGGCTTACCAAGACCAATGTCTACGGCAACGCCGTCGAGGAAATGGTGGTCGACTATCAGATGGCCTACCAGGGCGGCAACGGCCTGATGCGGCTGTACGAATTCGACCTCACCGCCAACCAGATCAAGGTGCTGTCATTCTCGCCGTGGGTGCCGCAAAAGCCCAAGCACACGCTCAATGGCTTCGACCAGGCCGTGCTCGACGCGCCCAACGAGACCTTCACCATCCAGATGGACTTCGCCAAACGCTTTGCGCGCTTCAATCCGGGCTTCAAGGCCGCCACGGCAACGCGTACATCGCTGGCGGACCAGGCCAAGGCGATGATTCTCGCGGGCTTCAAGGAACCTGTGAAGGCCGAACAGAAGCCTGCCAGCAATTCGGAGGACTATCCGCACGTGGCGCAAACCGTGGCGCACTGGCGCTTCTTCGGGGGCGCCGCGGGCAGCGCGGTGCCGGTGGGACAGGTCGTGGCCGACCAGTCCGGCGCCAACCCGCTAAGCCGCGCCGCGCTCAATGTGGACGGCGTGACTGCCGCCCAGCTGGGCGATGTGGTGTGGTCCGACGACCACCACTACCTGTCGGCCGCGCCGGGCAGCGTGCGCTTCCTGAACACCAACAAGAACGCGCCGCTGCGCATGAGCTATTTCGTCACGGGAAGCACGGCACCCATCAATGCCGCCACCCTGGAAAGCGGCTACACCGTCGAAGCTTTCATCAAGATCGACAAGAACTGGAGCGCCGGCAACAACGCGTGGATGAATATCATGACGCGCGACGGCAAACGCGGGAGCCTGGCCGGCTTTACCGGGGGCGACCCCGAGTCGCCGCCGCTGCTGTTCGCCATCTCCAGCCTGCGCGAAGTGCAATGGGAAGTCGTGCCGGTGCTGAGCGGCAGCCGCGACGGCAAGACCAACTGGTCCGGCGAGATCATTGCCGACAAGTGGCTGCACGTGGCCATCGTCAACGACGATGTCAGCCATGAAACCATTCTCTACGTGGAAGGCGCGCCGGTGCTGCGCAATGCCGGCAACGCCCCAGGCCTGGCCACGCTCGCGGCGGACATGCCCTGGGTAATCGGCGGCGGTTCCTGGGACGGTGCGCGCGCCGACGGCTTCTTTGGCAGCATTGGCGAGATCCGCATCGTGGGCAAGGCCCTGCAAGCCGCCGAGTGGCTGACGGCACGCAAGGCCTGAGGCCGGATAGGGGGTGTAGCCGCGGCGTCTCCCGGCGCAGCCTGGCATCGGGGCGGACGGTGGCGGATTGCGCCCCGATTGCACCTGGATTGCACCTGGATTGCGCCCGGATTGCGTGCAATGGCAATCCGGGCACGCACTATAGTGGAAGCTGGTTTCCACCAAGCCGGGAGGATCGCCGCATGAACGCCAGAATCTATCGCAACACAGTCGTGAAGATCCTGATCGCCACGCTGATACCGGTGGCGGCAGCGCACGCGCAGCTCGGGGACATGCTCAAAGGCGCGACGCAGGGCAGCGAGGGCGCCATCGGCGGACTCGGCAGCCTGGGCGGGATGGGCAGCATGCCTTCGCTGCAATCCCTGACGTCCGGCAGCACCGGCAATATCGCCGGCATACTGGAATTCTGCGTCAAGAACAACTATCTCGGCGGCGCCAGCGGCGCCGCTTCCGTCAAGGACAAACTGCTGGGCAAGGTTGAAGGTGGCTCGCCCACCGCCGATAGCGGCTATACCGACGGTGCCAAGGGCATCCTGCACAACAGCGACGGCAAGCAGTTCGACCTGAGCGGCGGCGGCCTCAAGGATCAGGTCACCAGGCAGGTCTGCGACAAGGTCCTCGCCCAGGGCAAGTCGCTGCTGTAAGCAGCGGCTTGCCGCCCCTGCCGGGGCGGATACTCAGGCAGCCAGGCGGAACGCCGACACCGCGTGATGCAGCGCGTCGGCCTGATCTTCCAGCGAAGCGGCGGCGGCGCTCGCCTGCTCCACCAGCGCCGCGTTCTGCTGCGTCATCTGGTCCATCTGCGCGACCGCGCGATTGACCTCTTCGATGCCGGTGCGCTGCTCCGCGGTGGCCGATGCGATGCCATCCATGATGGACGTCACGCGGCTGACCGCGTTGACGATCTCGGCCATGGTCTGGCCAGCCTGCTCGACCAGGGCAGAGCCGCTGTCGACCTGGCCCACCGACTCGACGATCAGCGTCTTGATCTCCTTGGCCGCGCCCGCGCTGCGTTGCGCTAGATTGCGCACTTCCCCCGCCACCACGGCGAAGCCGCGCCCCTGCTCGCCGGCGCGAGCGGCTTCCACCGCGGCGTTCAGCGCCAGGATATTGGTCTGGAAGGCGATGCCGTCGATCACGCCGATGATGTCGTTGATCTTGCGCGAGCTGGCGGTGATGCCGCGCATCTTGTCCACCACCTGGCTCACCACGCTGCCGCCCTGCTGCGCAATCTGCGAGGCGTCGGCCACGTACTGGCTGGCCTCGGTGGCGTTGTCGGCATTCTGGCGCACCGTCGCCGTGATCTGCTCCATGCTGGCCGCGGTCTGCTGCAGCGAGGCAGCCTGCTGCTCGGTACGGCTCGACAGGTCGGTATTGCCGGAGGCAATCTCCTGCGCGGCCGAAGTAATGGATTCGGCCGACTGCTGGATCCCCGAGACCGTGCGCGCGAGCTGGTCGCGCATATGGCCGATCGCGTACATCAGGCTGGCGCGGTCATCCGGGGCGACCGTGACCTGCGCGGTGAGGTCRCCGCCAGCCATGCGCAACGCAAGCGCCGCCGCGGTGGCGGGCTCGCCGCCGACCGAGCGCTGGATGCTGCGGATCAGGAGCGTCGCCACCACGGAAATCACGATGCCGAGCAACACCAGCAGCCCGAGCGACTGATACAGCGAGGTGCGGAATTGCGCCTCCACGTCATCCATATAGGTGCCCGCGACGAGGTCCCAGTTCCATGGCTTGTAGCGTGCCACGTAGCCGACCTTCGGGCTTGGCTGGTCGCTGCCAGGCTTGGGCCACCAGTAGTCCAGATGACCCGAGCCTTCCGCCGAAGCGCCACGCGCCGCGATATCGACGTACAAGGCGTTGCCCTTGGCGTCCTTGAAATCGCGCAGGTTCTTGCCATTGAGCTTGGCGTTGATGGGATGCATCAGCATCACGGAATCCGCGCTGACGATGGTGATGTAGCCGTCCTTGCCATAGCGCTGCGCGGCGATGCGGGCAGTGGCCTGGGCCTTGGCCTCATCCTCGGTCATCTTCCCCTGGCGTGCCTGCTCGGCATAGTCGCGCACCAGGGACAGCGACATATCGACCACGTTGGCCAGTTCGCCACGACGGTCCGCCATCTGCAACTGGCGGGTCTGGAAGGCGTGCATCACGGTCAGCAGGAGCAGACCTAGCCAGGCCAGCACGAGAGGGATCCACAGCTTTTTTCGCAAGGTCAGTTGATTCATGAAGTTCGCTTTTTCTAGGCAAGTACCAGCGATGCGGGAGACACGCGGCATCTCCGGGATATCGGAACGGCTTGCGCCTTCTTTAGCGTCAACTGGGGAAAGCCCGCAAGAAAAAAGCAAGAAGCGGCATCTATATCGTACAAAGCACCACAGTGAAGAGAGATCCCGTCGTGAACGCCGCGCCCGTAGGCAGCGGCAGCCACTGCGCATCGATGCGTGGGAAGGCGGCACCCCGGACGCGCCCCAGTGGCAGGCGTCCCCCTGCGAGCCCGGATACCGGCCTTCGACCGATCACCGAGGCTGCGGACGGGCGGCCAGGCGTGAGGCGGCTGGCCATGGGCCCGCCGCCACTGCGCGCTCGTCCGTGGCTTCTTCGTTCATTGCCGCCAGGCGGGGTCGCCTGCGGCCAACGATGGAAAGTCCATGTCCGCGCGCCCTCGCATTGCCCGCACCCCCCTGCCGGGCTCCTCCAGGCACCTTTTCACTCCCGCCCCGCGCAAGCTGGCGCACCACTGCGCGCTCGCGCTCTCGCTCGGGGCCTTTGCCACGCTGGGCACGGACGCGGCCTGGGCCGCGGACGATACGCCAGCCTCGGAGCGCTCCCAGCCGTCTCGGAAAGACACCACGGTGCTACCGGCGGTGATGGTCACCGGTGACTCGCAGTTGCCAGGGCTGGCACTGTCGGAGCCCACGGGCACGGGCAGCCGGCTTGGCCTGACCCCGCTGGAAACGCCTGCCAGCGTCGAGGTGCTGTCCGGCGAGACGATACGCGAGCGCGGCGACCAGTCGGTGCGCGAAGCCGTTACCCGCACCACCGGCATAACCTCCAACGGCGCCCCCGGCAACGGCGGCACGTCGCTCACGGCGCGCGGCTTCTCCGGACAAGGCTCGGTGATGCAGCTGTACGACGGCACACGGCTCTACGTCGCCTCCGGCACCGTGACCTTCCCCTTCGACACCTGGTCGRCGGACCGCATCGAAGTCCTGCGCGGCGCGGCCTCGGTCATGTACGGCGAGGGCGCGATCGGCGGCGTGGTCAACGTGATCCCCAAGAAGCCGCTGCGCGCGCCGATCGCCAACGAGCTGCAGCTCACCGGCGGCACCCAGCGCACCGCGCGCGCCGCCTTCGACAGCGGCGGCGCGGTCAACGAGAATCTCTCGTACCGCTTCAATGCCAACTACGCGCGCTCCGGCGGCTGGGTGGACCGGGGCGATTCGCGCAGCGTGGCGGTGTCGGCCGCGGTGCGGCTCGACGTATCGCCGGAGTTCAATATGACGCTGTCCTATGACGACGGCGACCAGCACCCGATGCAATACCTGGGCACGCCGCTGGTCAGCGGCAGCCTGGACACCTCCCTGCGCAAGAAGAACTACAACGTCGGCGATGCCGAGATCACCTACCGCGACCGCTGGACCCGGCTCGCCGCGCAATGGCAGCCCAATGAGCGAGTGACGGTGCGCAACCAGTTCTACTACCTCACCAGCCAGCGCCACTGGCGCGATGCCGAGTCCTATACCTTCCTGCCGGCAACCGGCCAGGTGCGCCGCACCGACTACCTGGAAATCCTGCACAACCAGGAGCAGGTGGGCGACCGCGCCGACCTGAAGATCGACGGGCAGCTGTTCGGCATGGCCAATACCGCCCTGGTGGGATTCGACGTCAACCGGATCAACTTCACCCACAGCAACAACTCGCCCTACGGCGGTACCTCCACCGTGAATGCCTACCAGTTCGATCCGGGCCAGTTCTTCAGCCCGCCGGGCATCGTCACGTCGCCGCGCTTCCGTACCCACACCACGCAATACGCGCTGTTTGGCGAAGACCGCCTCAAGCTGACCCGGCAATGGTCGGTGATCGGCGGCGTGCGGCTCGACCATGCCGAACTGGAGCGCGGCAACCTGGTCTCCGGCGACGACTGGACCCGCAGCTTCAACAACGTCACCTGGCGCGCGAGCACGGTCTACGAATTCACACCCGCCTTTTCCGTCTACGCGCAGTACGCCACGGCCACCGACCCCCTTGGCGCACTGATCACCACCTCGGATGCGCAAAAGGACTTCAAGCTCGCTACCGGCAGGCAGATCGAAGCCGGGGTCAAGCAGTCGTTCTGGAACCAGCGCGGCGAGTGGACCTTTGCCGCCTACCAGATCGTCAAGAAGAACCTCCTCACGCGCGATGCCGGCAACCCGGCGCTCTCGGTGCAGGTAGGCGAGCAGTCCTCGCGCGGGCTGGAAGCCTCGGTCAGCGTGGAACTGATGCGCGGCCTGCGCGTGGATGCCAACGGCACCTTGCTGCGGGCCCGGTACGACGACTTCACCGAAAGCGTGAACGGCGCCCTGGTCTCGCGCAACGGCAACGTGCCGACGAACGTGCCGCAGCAGGCGGCCAACCTGTGGCTGACCTGGGCCTTCGCGCCGCGGTGGCAGGCCGGCGGCGGCCTGCGCTACGTGGGCAAGCGTTATACCAACAATGCCAATACGACGGCCATGCCGTCGTACACGGTGGTCGATGCCTCGCTGCAATGGCGCATATCGCGCAAGACGGCGCTGACACTGCGGGTCTACAACCTGTTCAACCGCGACTACGCCGAATCGTCCGGCAACAGCGGCGCCCAGTGGCTGCTGGGACGGCCGCGCGCCGCTGAGCTGTCGGCCAACTTCTACTTCTAGGCCAGGCCATGGCGAGCACGCCCCTGTCCTGGCGCGAGTCCTGCTGGCGCTTCACGCGCCGCTGGCTCTATCTGGTGCACCGCTGGGCCGGCATCGCCGGCTGCCTGCTGATCGCCATGTGGTTCCTGTCGGGACTGGTCATGATGTATGTGGCCTTTCCCGCGCTGACCGACGCCGAGCGCCTCGCGGGGCTGCCGCCGCTGGACGTGGCCACGGTGCGGGTCTCGCCCGATGCGGCGATGGCCGGCGCAGGCCTCGCCCGCTTTCCGCGCAGCCTGCGCCTGGAAATGATGGGCGCGCACCCCGTCTATCGCATGGTCGACTGGAACGGGAAGCCACACACCGTGTCCGCGCGCAACGCGGCCCGCATCGAACAGGTGGATGCCCCCGCCGCGCAAGAGATCGCCCGGCGCTTCTCCGGCGCCGCCGGCGCGCGCTGGATCGAGACCGCCGAGCGGGACCAGTGGACCGTGCCCAACGGACTGAATCCCTGGCGCCCGCTGCACCGCATTGCGCTGGACGATGCCGCCGGCACCGAGCTGTATGTCTCCGCGCGCACCGGCGAAGTCATGCGCGACACGAACCGCAACGAGCGATTCTGGAACTGGCTTGGCGCGGTCCCGCACTGGCTTTACTTCACGCCGGTGCGGGCCGATCCGCCGCTGTGGCGGCAGGTGGTGCTGTGGACATCCGGCGTCTGCATCGCCGTGGCGATCAGCGGCATCTGGATCGGCTGGCTGCGCCTGCGCGTGCGCCGCCGCTTTGCGCATGGCAGCGCCGGCGGCACCTCGCCCTATCACGGCTGGATGGCCTGGCACCATATCGCCGGCCTGGCCGGTTCGCTGTTCCTGCTGGCCTGGCTGGCAAGCGGCTGGCTATCGGTCAATCCCAACCAGTGGTTTCCGGGGCGCGCGTTTGCGCAGCCCGCGCTGGAGCGCTATGCGGGCGAAGTCCTGCCGCGCTTTCCCGCCAGGGACGCCACGGCGCTTGCGGGGATGCCGCCTGGCACCGGCGCGCCCCCGCGGGAAATCAAGATGGCCTGGCAGGCCGGATTGCCGGTCTTGCTGGTGGCGCGGGCCGCTGCCGGCGCCGCGGTCACGACGCAGGCTTACCGTGCCGACACCGGGGCGCCGCTTGCGATCTCCGCCGGGGCGCTCGCGCAGGCTGCCGCCCGGCTGGTGCCGGACGCGGCTGTCGCTGGCAGCGACCTGCTGCAACAAGACGACGCCTACTGGTACAGCCACCACCAGCCGCGCAAGCTGCCGGTGCTGCGCGTGCGCTTTGACGATGCCGCCGAAACCTGGGCGTATATCGATCCCGACAACGGCAACCTGCTCGGCCGCAGCGACAGCAGCCGGCGCGCCTACCGGTGGTTGTTCAATGCCGCGCATAGCTGGGATCTCGGCTGGCTGCTGCGGCATCGCCCCGCCTGGGACCTGGCGGTCTGGCTGCTTTCGATCGTCGGGCTGGCAGGCGCTGTCAGCGGCGTGGTGATCGGCTGGCGCAGGTTGTTTCGCAGGCGCCGCCGCCGGGCATGAATCCCGGCGGTCGCCCATTTACCCAACATTCCGGACCGTTCACGGAGCCCCCATGTTTCGCTTCCTCGCCAGCATCTTCAACGACCAGGACGCCGACGTGCGCCGCAAGGTCATTGCGCTCTATGTCTTCCTGATCGCCGCCAACGCCGGGGCGTGGGTGTGGGCGCTGGTGGCGTTCCGCGAGCACCCCATGCTGCTGGCCTCGGCGGTCCTGGCCTACACGCTCGGCCTGCGCCACGCCGTCGATGCCGACCATATCGCAGCCATCGACAACGTCACGCGCAAGCTGATGCAGGAAGGCAAGCGCCCGGTGACGGTCGGCTTCTTCTTCTCGCTCGGCCATTCCACCGTGGTCACGCTGATGTCGATCGGCATCGCCGTTGCCGCCGCCGCGCTGCAAACGCGCTTTGCGGACATGAAAGCCGTGGGCGGCATGATCGGCACCAGCGTGTCCGCGCTGTTCCTGTTCCTGCTGGCCTTCTTCAACCTGCTGATCCTGATCTCCGTGTGGCGCGCCTTCCGGGCGGTCAAGCGCGGCGAGGCGCTCAAGGAGCAGGACCTGGACCTGCTGCTGAACAACCGCGGCGTGCTGTCGCGGCTGTTCCGCCCGCTGTTCCGGCTGGCCAGCCGCAGCTGGCACCTGTTCCCGATGGGGCTGCTGTTCGGCCTCGGCTTCGATACCGCCACCGAGGTGGCGCTGTTCGGGCTATCGGCGGCGGAGGCGGCAAAAGGCGTGCCGTTCTGGACCATCATGGTGTTCCCCGCGCTGTTCACCGCCGGCATGTCGCTGGTGGACACCACCGACGGCATCCTGATGCTGGGCGCCTACGGCTGGGCCTTCACCAAGCCGATCCGCAAGCTCTACTACAACATGACCATCACGCTGGTATCGGTGATCGTCGCGGTAGTGATCGGTGGCATCGAAGCGCTCGGACTAATCGCCGACAAGCTCGGGCTGGAAGGCGGCCTGTGGGACGTGATCGGGGAGCTGAACGAACATTTCGGCATGCTCGGCTATGTGATCATCGGCGTGTTCGTGCTGAGCTGGCTGATCTCGATGGTGGTGTACCGGGTCCGGCGCTACGATGAGATCGAGGTGCGGATGGGGTGAGGTCTGGCGAGGCGGACCTGCGCCGCTCGCTGAAATGGGAACCACATCGGCGCCCTTGCTCAAGCCATTGAGCGAGTGTGGCCGGAGCGGAACTTATATGGGCTTCCCGCCGGTGCCCTATGCGCAGGACGGCTCCGCTTCGTCCATGACCGGACGAGCAATCGGCTTGATGTGTTTCCGGGGCTTCTGCGCGGCCATCCAGAGGTCGTAGGCCGTCTGCATACCGCACCACATCTCGCGGCTGGCACCCAACGCTTCTTCCAGGCGAATGGCAATATCGGGCGTAATTGCCGCATGGCCGTTCACGATACGGGAGAGCGTGGCACGCGTCACTTCGATGTGCTCGGCGAACGCCGTGATCGTCATGTCGTCGAGGCCCGCCAGCCATTCAGCGAGGACCGTGCCGGGATGCGGAGGCTTTTGCATCCGAGTCATGATGGGCTCCTTGATGTCAGTACTTTGAGGGTCAGTGGTAGTCGCGGTAGTCCACAACCAGCGCATCACCATCCTCGAATCTGAAGGTAATGCGCCAATTCCCATTGACGCTGATTGACCAGTGTCCGGCCATGCGGCCTTTGAGTTCGTGCAATCTCCAACTGGGCACGCCCATGTCCTCCGGCTTGATGGCGTGGTCTAAAGCACCAAGCTGTATCCGAAGTTTCTCGGCATGCCGAGGCTGAATCCCGGCTTTCGATCCGGTCTCGAAGAATCGCTGCAGGCCGGAGTGAGCGAAGCTTTTGCTCATTGCAAAATCATGAGAAATGTATAGCCTGACTATACGAATGACAAGCCTGACGCCAACGCCCAAGGCCGCCATCCAGGCCACCGAGTGTACGTTTCGCTTTCACGCTCATGATCCGGCGGAGGAAATGGCATCCTACACCACACTGTATAAACATACAGTGCTGGTATCTCACCCGATCAACGCATCCGCCACCAGATACTCTCCCTCCCACCTCTGCGCCAAATGCCGGCAACGCCCCAACGCCACCGCCTGCCGCTCGAAATCCACCACCATCACCGCATCTGCCCCATGCGGACGCGGCGGCTGCTCCATGCTGCGGCCATCGCTTAGCAGCCACAACCAGCGCTGCTGCGCCGGACGGCGGTGCGCAGCCTGCGCCAGCAGCTGGCCGGCACGCTCCATGCCAAGCGCCAGCGGCGTACCGCCGCCACCGGCAATCGGGCGGATCCAGGCTTCGCTCCACGGACGGGCCCGCGCTGGCTGCAGGCGCACCTCCGCCCGGCCTCCGGCGAAGCACACCAGCGCCACTTCGGCGCGCGCCTGGTAGGCGCGCTCCAGCAAGCGCAGGAGCACGCCTTTCGCAAGCGCCAATTGGCGGCCATGGAGCATCGATGCCGAGCAGTCGAGCACGAAACAATGCAACACGCCGGCATGTGCCTGCTGGGTTCGCATGCGGAGGTGGCCGGCGGCCAGCGGTTCGGTGCGCTTGGCCGCGAGCGTGCGCGGCCAGTGGATGCGCAGGCCTGCCGGGAGGCCTCGGGGAGAGGCGAAACGGGGTGCCTGCCACCGGTTGCCGCCTTGCCCGGAATCGGCGGCGGCCTGCCGGTGGCTCAGGCTTTTTTTGCGGGCAGCGGCCTCACGGATTTGACGGCGGCGATGCCCGTCGTGCTGGCCGCCGACGGCGGCGGAAGCGCTCCCCAGGGGTTGCCGGCGCCCGCCGCGCCGGTATCTGCCCTATCGCCCCCGCCATCGCTGGCACGGCTGGATTCCCCGGCATCGCTGGCATCGCCATGCCTGTCGGCATCGGGCGCCGCCTGGCGCCGATGGTGCAGCACCAGTTCCGCGACGGCATCCACATGCGCCGGCACCACCGCCGCATCGCATTGCAGGGCCGCCAGCGCGCGCGCCGCGCGCAACATCACCAGGTCGGCGCGCACGCCGTCGACGGCAGCGGCCAGGCACAGCGCGCTGACATGCTCGTGCACGGCATCGCTGAACGATAGCGACGGCAGCGCCGCGCGCGCCAGCCGCACCTGCCGCGTCAGCGTGTCCTGCTCGGCGGCAAAGCGCGCGCGCAGCGCCCCGGGATCGCTGTCGAACGCCAGCCGCGCCTTGACGATGGCCTGGCGCTGCGCGGGATCGGTGCAGTTCTCCAGCGCCAGCGCCAGACCGAAGCGGTCCAGCAGTTGCGGACGCAACTCGCCCTCCTCCGGGTTCATGGTGCCGACCAGCACGAAGCGCGCCTCGTGCTGGTGCGACACGCCGTCGCGCTCCACCACGTTGACGCCGCTGGCGGCTACATCGAGCAACTGGTCGACCAGGTGATCCTGCAGCAGGTTCACCTCATCCACGTACAACACCCCCTGGTGCGCTCGCGCCAGCAGGCCGGGCGCGAAGCGTACCTCGTTCTGCTGCAGCACATGGCCAAGGTCAAGCGTGCCGGTCAGTTGCTCTTCGCTGGCGCCCAGCGGCAGCGTGACGAACTGGCCCTCTGGCAGCAGTTCGGCCAACGCGCGCGCGGCGGTCGACTTGGCCGTGCCGCGCGGGCCGCTGACCAGTACGCCGCCGATGCCGGGGTCCACCGCGGCGAGCAGCAGCGCTTGCCGCAGACGCTGCTGCCCCACCAGGGCACTGAAGGGAAACGGCACGCGCAGGAGCCGGGCGGTCGCATTCATGAGGGCATTCCTTCAAGCGCCTGCTCGCTGTCGAGCAGGTGTTGTTCCAATTGGGCGCGGCGTGCGCCCGGCTCCTGCCACAGGCCACGTTGCACCGCTTCGAGCAAGCGCTCGCAGATGGCGTGCAGCGCGCGCGGATTGTGCTGCCGCAGGAAGGCGCGGGTGTCCGCGTCGTTCACATAGGCATCGGTCACCAGGGCGTACTGGTGGTCGGCCACCACGCGCGTGGTGGCATCGAATCCGAACAGGTAGTCCACGGTGGCGGCCATCTCGAAGGCGCCCTTGTAGCCATGCCGCTTSACKCCGTCGATCCACTTSGGRTTGACCACGCGCGCGCGGATSACGCGGCTGATTTCTTCCTGCAGGGTACGGATGCGCGGCGCCGCCGGATTGCTGTGATCGCCGTGATAGATGGCCGGCTGGGCACCGCCGAACGCGCGCGCGGCGGCCACCATGCCGCCCTGGAACTGGTAGTAATCGTTGGCGTCGAGCAGGTCGTGCTCGCGGTTGTCCTGATTCTGCACCACCGCATCCAGGCTGGCCAGCCGCTCGGCAAAGCTGGCGCGCGCTTCGACGCCATCCGTGCCCTGTCCGTAGGCGTAGCCGCCGGCATGCAGGTAAGCCTGGGCGAGATCGTGGTCGTCCTGCCAGTTGCGGCTTTCGATCAGATCCTGCAGGCCCGTGCCGTATCCGCCCGGCCGCGCGCCGAACACGCGCCAGCCCGCGCGGCGGCGCGCCTCGGCGGCCGGCACGCCCTGCGCTTCCAGCCGCGCTCGCTCGCTTTGCACGCGTGCTCGCACCGGGTTGAGTTCGGCCGGCTCGTCCAGTTCGGCCACCGCCTGCACGGCGGCATCGAACAGGCGCATGACGTTGGCGAAGGCATCGCGGAAAAAACCCGACACGCGCAAGGTCACATCAATGCGCGGGCGGTCGAAGATCGTCATCGGCAGGATCTCGAAATCGGTCACGCGGTAGCTGCCGGGCGCCCACTTCGGCCGCACGCCCAGCAAGGCGAACGCTTGCGCGATGTCGTCGCCGCCGCTGCGCATGGTGGCGGTGCCCCATACGGAAAGCCCGATCGACTGCGGATATTCGCCGTGCTCCTGCAAGTGGCGCTCGATCAGCTGGCTGGCGGACTTCAGGCCCAGCGTCCAGGCCGTGCGGGTGGGCACCGCGCGCGTATCGACCGAGTAGAAATTGCGCCCGGTAGGCAGTACATCGGGCCGTCCGCGCGAAGGCGCGCCGCTGGGGCCGGGCGGGACGAAGCGCCCGGCCAGCCCGCGCGACAGTTGCAGCATTTCCTGCGGGCCGCAGGCATCCAGGCGCGGCATCACGTCCCGCTGCAGGCGTGCCAGCACGGCAGCGGTCCGCGGCAGGGAACGCGCCATGCCGTCACCGGCGTCCGCCGCGTCAAGCAATGCCGTGGCCAACATCTCCAGCCGCTCGCGCGTATCGCCATGATGGCGCCACGGCCCCGCGTCGAGCGCCGCCATTTGCGCCGGACGCGGCCCTTGCCATGGCGCGGACCAGTCGGCATCGAGCGGATCGAAGCCGCCGCCCAGCGCCAGGTCGGCGGCCAGCGCCGTCAGCAAGCTGGCCTGCGCGCCCTTGCCGTCGCCCACCGGAAAGCGCCCGAGCGCAAGCAGCGTGTCGCGCCGCTGGCGGCCCGCCGGCGACACGCCGAAAACATGCAGGCCATCGCGGATCTGCGATTCCTTCAGCTCGCACAGGTAAGCGTCGGTGCGGTTGAGCAGCGCGTCCTCGCCATCGCTGTCGGCGGGGGCATCCAGCCCGAGCTCGCGATGCAGTTGCTGGTCGACGATCAGCGTCAGGATGGCCTTGCGCAGCAGCCGCGCGCGGCGCGGGTCCACCGCCAGCGCCTCGTAGTATTCGTCGACCTGGCGCTCCAGGTCTTGCAGCGGGCCGTAGTTCTCGGCGCGCGTGAGCGGCGGCATCAGGTGGTCGATGATGACGGCCTGCGCGCGCCGCTTGGCCTGCGCGCCCTCGCCCGGGTCGTTGACGATAAAGGGATAGAGATGCGGCAGCGGCCCGAGGATGGCATCCGGCCAGCAGCTGTCGGCCAGCGCCACGCTCTTGCCGGGCAGCCACTCCAGGTTGCCATGCTTGCCCACATGGACGATGGCATCGGCGCCGAAACTGTGGCGCAGCCAGAAATAGAAGGCCAGGTAGCCGTGCGGCGGCACCAGATCGGCATCGTGGTAGCTGGCATAGCCCTGGGTGCCCGCTTCGCCGGGCAGCGCGTACGCGCGGGCCGGCTGCAGCCCCACGAACAAATGGCCGCTGCGCACGCCGGCGATCATGAAACGGCCTTCGCGCACCATCGGATCCTGTTCCGGGCGGCCCCAGCGTTCGGCAATGGCGCGCCGGTTCTCTTCCGGCAGGGCGGCCAGTTGCCACAGGTAGTCCGCCATCGGCAGGCTCTGGAAAGCCGGCCGCAGGTCGCGTTGCGCCAGGTCGTTGGTGATGCCCCGGGTCAGCCCGCGCATCAGGTCGTCGCCGTCCGCCGGCAAGCCTTCGCAGTGGTACCCCTGTTCGCGCAGCATGGCGAGAATACCCACGACCGAGGCGGGCGTATCCAGGCCCACGCCGTTGCCGATGCGCCCTTCGTTGGCCGGATAGTTGGCCAGCACCAGCGCTACGCGCTTGTCCGCATTGCCGAGCTGCCGCAGGCGGCACCAGCGGCGGGCCAGCTCGGCCACGAAGGCGATGCGCTCCGCGTCAGGCTGGTAGCGCACCACGTCGACCTCGGTGTAAGGACAGCGATAGGCCAGTCCCTTGAAGCTGACCGCGCGCGTGATGATGCGGCCATCGACCTCGGGCATGGCGATATGCATGGCGACATCGCGCGCCCCGAGTCCCTGGCTGTCGCGCAGCCAGTCCTCGCGGTTGCCGCCGCTCAGGATGACCTGCAGCACGGGCGCATCGCCGGCAAGTTGCGGCGATTCGGGCGCATCGAGCGAGGAAACCGCGAACGCCGTCGTGTTGAGCACCAGCGCCGCGCCGTGCTCCGCGCACAAGTGCTGCATGACGTCGCGGCACAGCGTGTCCTTGAGCGAACTGACCGCCAGCGGCAGCGGGCGCATGCCCTCGGCGCGCAAGGCCGCGATCAGGGCATCGAACACGGCCGTGTTGCCGGCCTGCAGGTGCGAGCGGTAAAAGACCAGCGCCACCACCGGCCCGTCCGGATGGCCGTCACGCTCCCATTCGCGCTGCCAGTCCGCCGCCGTGGCCACGCCGTGCGCCGGATGATAGATCGCTGCCTGCGGCAGCACGCGCGGCTGCAATGCCGGCTCGCCCCAGCCAAAGGCATGGTGCGCGAGGCAGCGGAAGAACTGTTCCGCGTTGTCCGCGCCGCCTTCGCGCAGGTAGCGCCACAGGTTGCTGGCCAGCGCTTGCGGCGCATTGCTGCGCGCAAGCAGGTTGGCATCTTCGGCCAGGTCGCCAGAGAACATCACCAGCAACTGGCCGCGCGCGCGCGCCAGTTCGGACAGCCGCTCCAGGCCGTAAGCCCAGTCGCTATCGCCGCCGAGATGATCGACCACCACCACCCGCGCGTGCTGCAGCACATCGTCGACGTACATGTCGAGCGAGGCCGGCTGGCGCAGGTACATCTGGTTGGCCAGCCGCACCGTGGGGAAGTCCGCGCCCAGGCGCGGAAAGACGCCGGCCAGCAGCGACAGCGTGGTATCCGCCGCGCTCAGCACCACGATCTCGGCCGGGCTCTGCTCGATGCGCACCACGCCGGCGTTATCGTCGACGAAGCCGCCCGGGCGGGTGGAAAGCAGATGCATCGGGTGCCTGGGCTAGGGTCTGCCTCAAGCCACGCGCACGGCGCCCGCCAGCGCGGTTTGCAAGGCGGCCTGCAGGGCGGGCTGGTCAAGATCCTGCCCGATCAGCACGATGCGGGTGGACTGCGTCTCGCCCGCTTGCCAGCGGCGGTCGAAGTAGCTGTCGAAGCGGCGGCCCACGCCATGCAGCACCAGGCGCATGCCCTTGCCCGGCAACGCGGCGAAGCCCTTGATGCGGTAGATCGTATGGCTTTCCACCAGTTGGCGCAGGCCATCGATCAGTGGATCGCGGTCCACCTCGCCGAGCTCCACCACCACCGAATCGAACTCGTCGTGATGGTGGTCGGCGTGATCGGGATCGTCCGCCGAGCCGTGGTGGTCGGGCCGCAGGTGAATGCTCTCCTCCGAGGCACGGTTCAGCCCCAGCAGCAGCCCGATATCCAGCTTGCCGCCCTGCGCGCCGACGATCTTCACTTCGGCGGGGATTTCCGGACGGATCAGCGCTTCCACTTCGGCGCGCTGCGCCGCGTCGATCAGGTCGGTCTTGTTGAGGATGACGAGGTCGGCGGCGCCTAGCTGGTCTTCGAACAGTTCATGCAGCGGGGATTCGTGGTCGAGATTGGGGTCGGCCTTGCGCTGCGCGTCCACGGCGTCCGGATCGGCGGCGAACTGGCCGGCGGCGGCCGCGGCGCCGTCCACCACGGTGACCACCGCGTCGACCGTGAAGGCGCTCTTGATGCTGGGCCAGTTGAAGGCCTGCACCAGCGGCTTGGGCAGCGCCAGGCCGGATGTTTCGATCAGCACATGGTCGATGTCGGCGCGCCGCTCCAGCAATTGCTCCATCACCGGGAAGAATTCCTCCTGCACCGTGCAGCACAGGCAGCCGTTGGCCAGTTCGTAGAGCTGGCCATTGCTCTCGCCGGACTCGTCGCAGCCGATGCCGCAGCCCTTGAGGATCTCGCCGTCGATGCCCAGTTCGCCGAACTCGTTGACGATCACCGCGATGCGGCGGCCGCCGGCGTTTTCAAGGATATGGCGCAGCAAGGTGGTCTTGCCGCTGCCAAGGAAGCCGGTGACGATGRTGRCGGGGATTTTACGGGTCTGCATGGGCGGATTTGCGAATTCGGCGTTGGGGTTGAACCGGGGCTTGCGAAGCGATGCGGGCGTTTGGCAAGTTATGCACCACGCAGCCGGTAAGCGGCGGCGGTCCCGGCCGCTGCGAGGGGATCAGCATAAAGAGATACGGAGGTGCTGTCCACCGGCGCCGCGTCAGCTTTGCGCCGGTCCGCGCCGCCGGCCGCGCCACCACTCGGCGCCCGCGCCGGCGCCAACCAGCAGCAGCATCAGCACGGCGGCCCGGAGTGCCTCGCGGGGCGCAAGGCCCGTCAGGGGCGCGGGCGGCGCGAGCTTGAGCACGCGGCTTTCCAGCAAATGGCCGGTGACTGGCCCGGTGGCTGGCTCGGTGGAGGGACGCGGCGCCGGTGGCTGCGGCGCGGCCTGGCGCGCAGGCCGTGCCGCAAGCGTCTCGGCCAATCCCGCGCGTGCGCCCTGCGCGGCCGGCTCCCGCCCCGGCATGGCGCGCGCCAGCCGCTCGGCGAATGCGCGCAGCGTATCCGACGGCAGCCGGGCTTGCTGCCCCAGCCCGGCGATGTATTGCATCAGCACCGGATTGCCGCAGCTATTGGCCGAGCACGACAGTCCGTCGCGGTTGACCGATTCCACATAGCGCCGCGCCATATCGGCGCGCTCTTGCGCCGTGAAGCGATAGCTGCCCTGCCGGTCCACCTCAAGCAACCGTGCCAGGATGCCCTGCCGCGCGTGCGGGTTGCTTTGCGAAAAGAAGCGGTCCATGCCCAGCCCGTGCTTGTCGGCCACGTAGACTTCATACGTGTTCTGCCAGAAGCTGCCGCTCATCTGCTCCGGGCTCGTGGCCTGGAAGCCATAGAGATGCTCGATCTCCTTGAACATCTCGCGCGCGCCGGCATAGCCGGAGCGCTGCATGTTTTCGATCCAGCGCGGGTTCCAGTTGCGCGCGTTGAGCTCGGTTGCCAGCCAGGTGCGGGCATCGACAGTCTGCTCCTCGCCGGCGCGGCGCAGGTTGTGCAGCCAGAAGCGCGGCGCCTGCCCGCTGACCGCGCGCGTGGCCATGTTCAGGCCGCCGGCGTACTGGTAGGTATCGTCGTTGTCGAGCGCGCCGTACAGCGTGCTGGCGCGCGAGAACAGCACGGCCTGGTTGGACTTGAGATGGCTGGCCAGCGCCTGCGGCGCGGTTTCGCCCCAGCCTTCGCTTGAAAACGCGAAGTTCATATAGCGCAGGTATTGCCGCGCCAGCGCGCCCGGCTGTTCCCCGGCCTGCGGCACATCCTTGCTCTGCTCCACCATCTGCTGCACGCCGATGCTGTAGTTGCCGGGCTTGGCGRCAAACACGCGGGCGCGGGCCAGGCGGCCGGCCAGTTGCGGTTCCACGCCGGCCGCCAGCAGCGTTGCCCGCGCCTCGCGGTCGTGGCGGCTGATGGCGTTGTCGCCGGCGGCGGCGGCCAGGCGCGCGGCCTTGTCCAGCAGCGCCACCTTGTCGCCGAAACCGTCGCGGTAAATGCCGGAAATGGTGAACAGCACGTTCACGCGCGGGCGGCCGAGTTCGGCATCGGGAATCAGGCGCACATCCTCAACCACGCCGCGGGCATTCCAGACCGGCTCCACGCCCATCAGGTAAAGCGCCTCGCTCTCCATCGCGCCCTGGTGGCGTTCGGTCTCGCCGTACCACAGCACCATCGACACCTGTTCCGGCGCGGCGCCGGTTTCCTCGCGATAGCGCGCCAGTGTCTGCGCCGCCAGTTGCTTGCCGAGTGCCCAGGCGGCCGGCGTGGGGATCAGCGCGCCGTCGAAGGCATGCAAGTTGCGCCCGGTGGGCAGGCCCTGCGGGGTGCGAACCGGATCGCCCAGCGGCGCGGTCGGCAAGTAGCGGCCCGCCAGCACGGTGATCAGGCCGTCGAGTTCGCGGCGCGGCGATTCGCGCAACCGCGCCAGCCACTCCCGCGCCATCGACAACGCGGCCTTCGCCTTGTCCGCCAGCGGCTGCCCATCGCCGACGCCGGCGGTGTCGGGCTCGCGTCCCTCCACCAGCGCGCCCGCCCAGCGGGACAAGGTATCCTGGCCGATGCGGCGCGTCTCGCCCGCGTCAAAGGCGCTCCCCAGCACGGTGGCCAGCGCCTGCTGCTGGATATCCGGCGGTGGCAGTTCGCCTAGCGCATGGATGCCCAGCGGCACCGGCTCGGCCTCGACCTTGTGCAGGAAGCGGTGGATCACCGGCTCGACCTGCGCCCAGGGCGCGCCGAGGTCCAGCCCGAGCTGGCGGTCCAGGCCCAGCGCGCGGATCTGCGCCAGTGCCTGCAAACGGTATTGCTCGGCAAGTGCCGGAGAGCTGTCGGCGGCGGCTTCCTGCTGCTCGATCACTTCGTCCAGCTTCGCCAGCGCGTCCGGCCAGCCCGCGCGGGCGATCAGCGGCGTCAGGTGGCTGACCAGCACGGCCGCGCTGCGGCGCTTGGCCTGGATCGCCTCGCCGCCGCCGTCCTGGATGTAGTAGTAGGCGTTGGGCAGGTCGCCCAGCAGCACTTCGGCACTGTCGCCGCCGCTCTGCCCCACCYGTTTGCCCGGCAGCCATTCCAGCGTGCCGTGGCGGCCAACGTGGACCATCGCGTCGGCGCCAAAGGCGTGGCGGTACCAGAGGTAGGCCGCGATATAGGAGTGCGGCGGCGGGGTCACCGTATCGTGCGAGCTGTCCATCGCACGCGCGAACGTGGAGCGCAGCGGCTGGGGGCCGACGAACAGGTTGCCGAAGCGCAGGCCCGGAATGACGAAATCCTGCCCGCCGTGGCCATCGCCAACCAGCATCAGCGGATTGCGCTCCGGCGGCCCCCAGGCTGCCAGCACCGACTGGCGGAACGCCGCCGGCAAGGCGTCGAACCAGCGCTTGTACTGCGCCATCGGCAGCAAGCTGACCCTGCCGCGCGACACCATCTCTGCCAGTTCGCCGGGCGACCATTCTTCCATGTTGCGGCCGTTGCGTTCCAGCAGCGCGGTGAGTTCGGCCGTGTCCGGCAACGCGGTGCCGGTGCGGTAGCCGGCTTCCCGCAGGCGCGCCATGATTTGCACCAGCGACGGCAGCGTGGCCAGGTAACTGGCGCCGATATTGCCGCGGCCCGGCGGGTTGTTGTAGTAGAGGATGGCGATGCGCTTGTCCGCCGCGGGCTTGTCCTGCAGCGCGATCCAGCGCCGCACGCGGGCCACCGCGGCGTCCGCGCGCTCCGGCACGGCCCGGCTGGTCTTGGCGCCGCCCTCGTCCTCCAGCGTGGCGAACAGGATCGGCTCCGTGGCGCCGGCACGCTCGGGCGTGTTGAGCAGCAGCGGCAACCGCTCGCCGCCGATGCCGCGCACGTCCGCGCGCCACGCTTCCTGGCTGTCGCGCGTGGCGATCAGGTTGATGGCATGCAGGCCCCGGCGTTCCAGCCAGGACTTGTCTTCGGCCCGGCTGATAGTGAGGTTCAGCGTCAGCAGCGCGCGCAAAGGGCTGTGGCCGTCGGCCGCCAGCATCGGTTCCAGCCCGGACAGCGGCCAGCCAAACGCCGGCACCGCGCCGATGCCCTGGCGCTCCAGCGCCGCGATCAGGGCATCGATATGCGCAAGGTCCTGCTGCCGATAGTTGCTGGCGTAGAAGGCGATGCCGACCAGCGGCGCCTGTGCAGGCAGGCCGCCGGCTCCGCCGCCGCGATACCAGGCCAGGTAGTCCTTGAGCGTGGCGAAGGGCTGCGCGGCGCGCGGATGATAGATGCCGGCCGTGGGCAGCGGGCGCGGCGGCGGCACGGCGATGGCTTGCTCCCCGCGCACCGCGGCCACCAGCCAGGCCAGCCAGCCGGCCAGGTTGTCGGCGCCGCCGGCGCTCCAGTAAGCCTCGGCGGCCTGGTTACGCGCGGCGTCCATGCCGATGCCCCAGGCGGCCTCGGCGGAGGCGGCCGGCGCCGCCAGCACCAGCGCGCCGCGCTGCCGCGCCTGGCGCACAGCCGGTGCCACCTGCCGGAGCACGGCAGTTGGCGCGAAGTAGGCGTAGACGACATCGGCGGCGGCCACCTGCGCGGGATCGGGCGCCGTGGTGACGGCGTCGAGCCGCACCCTGCCCGGCCCCGCCAGTTCACGCAGGCGCGCCTCGGCGGCGGGCAGCAGATGGGTATTGGTAGTGATCAGCAACACGCGGACAGGGGCACGGCCGCCATCGGCTGCGGGTTGCACCAACCCCGCCGCGTGGGCTCGCCCGCACAGCAGGACAAGCGCGAGCAACAGCCAATGCAACGGGCGAGACCGGAACAGCGCATCCGCCAGCATCGTCATCGGTGCGAGGGACACCGTGAACGGCGTGCGCGGCATCGAACCCATCAACGCGCAGCCGGCGCCGATGCCGCCGGGACAGGCCGGGTGCCCGGCGCCGCGCCTTCCGGCACATACACCACGCTGCCGTCCGGCAACTGGTAGGCCACGCCCAGCCGCGTGCCCTCGCCGGTCTTTTGCTGCGCGGACATTTTGCTGACCTTGACCTCCCTGCGGTTCTTCTCCAGCAACTGCAGCTCGCCGGTCCGCGGGTCGCGCTGGACCATGGTGAATTGCGAATCGGGATTGAGCAGCTGGGTCAGGCTGAAGGCTTGCGTGAGCGCCACCATCAGGCCCACGGCAAAGACGATGGAGGCGTCGAACAGGTTGGCGACGCCGGCCAGCGGGTCTTCCCGGTGCACCGACGCCAGCTCGCCCTGCGCGCGGCGGCGCCGCACAAAGCGCCGGCGCCTGAACTGGTGTCCTTGACCCGCGTCCATCAGGCGTGCGCTCCGGCGAACTGCGCCGCGCCGCGAACATGCGCTGCCTCGGGCAAGGCCCGCAGCACCAGCTCGCACAGGTTTTCCATTTCCTTGAGGTCGACCCGCGCCCAACGTTCGCGGGTCAGCGTCAGCACGTAGGCGATGCCGCCCAGCACCAGTCCGCAGACCACTGCGCCGAAGCCAATCACCAGGTGATTGACCATGCCGGCCATGTCGCCGGCCAGCAGCGATTGCAGCGCCGGCCCGAGCGGGATGATGGTGCCGGCCAGGCCCAGCATCGGCGCGATGCGAACCAGCGTGCGGGTCAGATCGAGCCGGTTGGCCACGCGCATTTCCTCGCGTTGCAGCGTTTCATCCAGCCACAGGTCGAGGTGTTCGTGCGAATCGAGCCGGGCCAGCCGTGCTTCCAGCATGTCCCAGAATCGGGCGAGCGAAGGCGACAACGATGCCGCGCCCAGATGCGGCCGCGTGCCGTTGCGCAGGCTGGCGGCCAGCGCATTGGCCAGCGCGGGCAGATCGCTGGCCGGCGCATTGGCGCGGCGGCGCGACTGCACCAGCAGGCTGCCGAGATCGGCCAGCGAAAGGACAAACAACGCCAGCAGCGCCAGCGCGACCGGCCAGAAGAACGCCGTGGAAAGGCGGTAGAAAATCTCGGTGACGGCGCTTTCCATCGTGATTGGCGGCTAGGAGTTGATGCGGATTGGCGAACCGGGTGAGGGCCCTGGCGAGCCCCGGCGCAGCATTGTACGTCGGCGCCGGCGCGGCGCAATCACGCACGCCGGGGTAAGTGCCGCTCCCAGGCAAAAAAGCCAGGCCACATTGCATGGCCTGGTTGGCAAAACGGCAGCAGGGGGCACTGCTGCCGGCGGGTATGAGATGCCGCAAGGGACACCTCGGCGAACAGGTTAGCGCCTTGCGATTGTGGTAACGCGAGGGGACTGACGCGGCTTGCCCGGCGCCCGCCACAATGTTGTCCTCAAGGGAACGGCGCGTGCTTCGGTGGGAAACGATAAGAGCCAGGCCGAACGCATCCGGCGGATCGTGGAGGAGGCTGGCTTTAGCTGCGCGAGCCAAGGTCGGCGAACGGGAAAGCCGACGGCAATGCGCAACGCGCGCAAATGTCAACAAATGTGAATGCGAGCGACATTCGCGCCGCGGCCCCGTTTGCAAGTGCGGGGCCGCGGCGGCGGCTCAGTAGGTTTCGTCGGCGGGATCGATCATCAGGTGCAGGCGGCTGGCGAGTTCAGCCAGCGCGGCCTCGTCGCGGCTGCGGATCATCCATCCTGCGTAGGCATCGGCCTGTGTGTCCCAGCACCACAAAGTAAAGCCCGCCGCGCGCAATGAAGCCTGCGCGATGGCCATCAATTGCGGCACATCGTGCCGCGCGAGAAAGGCACTTGAAAGCGGATCGGTCACGCCCCAGCCGACACGCACGCCGACGCGGTCGCACAGAGCCTGCACGCTGCGGACCAGGGCGGCAGTGTCCTTCCATTCCACGTAGAAGCCCGCCGCATGGCCGATCGCCTCATTCAGGGGCCACAGCAGCATTTGGCCGTCGCAGCCTGTTTCAGCGCGCGCTAGCGCCCGCTGAAACGAGGCCCAGTATTCTTCCGCGGCATCCTGATCGTGCAAGGAAATCAGCAGGATCAACTCACGCAAGGCAGCCTGCGTTTCACTTGGGAGCACTATGGTCATAGACTTCTTGCTGGTTGAGGAACACAGGAAACCGAAGGGATCCGGTGCGTGCAGGGCACAACGCGATGCCGCGCGGATCGCAGCCCCCTATTCTGACAAAGGTTGGTGCGAGGCGCCATATGAAAGCGCAACGAGATCGCACCCGCGGACACGCCGGCGTAGCGGCGCACGGTCCGAACGGCATGAAATTTAGGACTCGTCTTAGCGCGCGACGAAGCCGGAAGAAAAGGGTTGCCAAGCGCGCATCGCCTTTGCTACGCTTCGCCCCGTTATCGCTACGGAGTCATCTCCATGGACAGTTGTTCTAGTTGGCCTCCGGCCAAACTCTGAACGGCTAGGCAAGTCCAGGCGTCTTATCGCCACTGCCTAGCCGATACCGGCGGGTAGTGGTCCGTTGCACGGGTTCTCCGTGCGACTCCCTCCCAGTTCGTTGCAAAAGCCTGCGGCTATCCAGCCACGGAGCGCGCTCGTCCGCGCCCCGCGATGTGGTACCCGCCCCTGCCAGCGCGCGCCTTCGGGCCATCGCGCAAGGAGGCCTCATGCCGTCTCTCCTCATCGCACAACACGCCTTGCTGGCGCTGCAGATGCTGCGCTGGCACGCCGGCCGCCCCGGCCGCGCCGCCGTGCTGCTGCTCGCACTGGCGCTGCCGCCGGTCTGTCCTGCCGAAGCGCGTCATGACGACGCGCACCGCCCCCCGCCGGGCTAACGCTCGCACCCTGCCTGGCGCCGCATTGCCGGCACGCCGGCTCGCACCTGCATACGAGCCCTGGCGAGGCTGGCCTCCCACGCTGCCCCCCATTTTCTTGCACTTGCAGTATCCGTCCATGGCGGCGCCTCGCCCTAGCCGCCCCGATCACGCATCGCCGCCCGGCTCGCCGGGAACCACTGGAAAACCGCACCGATGAACCTGATGAAAACGCTCTTCGTCGCCTTCCTGCGCACGCGCCGGGCGACCCACCACTTCCGCCGGCTGGCGATGTTTGAGTCGCTGGGCAAACCGGGCCCCTCACGCACGGTGCCGGAGCAACTGGCGCAATCCCTGAAGCGCGCCGCCAGAGAAGACGTGCCTGACGTGCTGGTACGGATGCGCTCGCACGAGGACGGCCTGACCGGCGCCGAGATGGAGGAACGGCTCAAGCAGTTCGGCCCCAACGAAGTCGACCATGAGAAGCCGCTGCCTGCGTGGCTGCACCTGTGGCATTCCTACAGCAACCCGTTCAATCTGCTGCTGACGCTGCTGGCGGTGATTTCCTATTTCACCGAGGACATGAAGGCAACGCTGGTCATCGGCACCATGGTGACGTTGTCCACCATCCTGCGCTTCGTCCAGGAACGGCGCTCCAACCAGGCCGCGGAAAGCCTCAAGGCCATGGTCAGCACCACCGCCACGGTGATCCGCCGCGACCTGGCCGCCGGCGTTGCCGCCGTCAGCGCGGAATACTTCAACGTGCACGTGCACTCCCGCCCGCCGGCCAGGATCGAAGTGCCGATCCGCAAACTGGTGCCGGGCGACCTGGTAGCGCTTTCCGCCGGCGACATGATTCCCGCCGACTGCCGCATCATCGCCGCCAAGGACCTCTTCATCAGCCAGGCGGCAATGACGGGGGAATCGCTGCCCGTGGAAAAATTCGCGGAACTGCGCGACCGGCAGGACAGCCCGCTCGAACTCTCCAACATCGTCTTCATGGGCACCAATGTGGTCTCGGGCGCGGCCACCGCCGTGGTGCTTGCCACCGGCAACCAGACCTACTTCGGCACGCTCGCCGCGCGCGTCACCAGCACCGAACGCTCGGCCACCGCCTTCCAGGCCGGCGTCAACCAGGTGAGTTGGCTGCTGATCCGTTTCGCGCTGGTGATGGCGCCGCTGGTGCTGCTGGTCAACGGCTTCACCAAGGGCGACTGGATGCAGGCCTTCCTGTTCGCGCTATCGGTGGCGGTGGGCCTGACGCCGGAGATGCTACCGATGATCGTCACCTCCACGCTGGCCAAGGGCGCGGTGATGCTGTCGCGGCGCAAGGTGATCGTGAAGCGGCTCGACGCCATCCAGAATTTCGGCGCGATGGACGTGTTGTGCACCGACAAGACCGGCACGCTGACCCAGGACAAGATCGTGCTGGAGCGGCATACCGACGTGCTCGGCCGCGTGAGCACCGACGTGCTCAAGCACGCCTACCTGAACAGCTACTACCAGACCGGGCTGAAGAACCTGCTTGACCGCGCGGTGCTCGATCATGTGGAGTTGCAAAGCGAGTTGAGGCTGACGCAGCATTACCGCAAGGTCGATGAGATCCCCTTCGATTTCGAGCGGCGGCGCATGTCGGTGGTGGTGGCCGAGCGCGAGGACCACAACGAGCTGATCTGCAAGGGCGCGGTCGAGGAAATGCTGGGCATCTGCTCGCGCGTGCAGATCGATGGCACGGCGCAGGCGCTGGACGCCGGTATGCTGGCACGCGTGCGCCAGGTGACGCACGACCTCAACGAGGAAGRCTTGCGCGTGGTGGCGGTGGCGATGAAGGAAACGCCCACCACGCAGACGCAGTACGGCGTGGCCGACGAATGCGAGCTGACCCTGGTGGGCTACATTGCCTTTCTCGATCCGCCCAAGGACTCCACCCGCCCCGCGCTGCAAGCGCTGGCGGAACACGGCGTTGCGGTCAAAGTGCTGACCGGCGACAACGAGCTGGTCACCGCCAAGATCTGCCGCGAAGTGGGGCTGCCCGTCACGCGCGTGCTGCTGGGGCCGGACATCGAGAAGATGGACGCGCCCACGCTGGCGCGCGCGGTGGAAGAGCACAATGTGTTCGCCAAACTGTCGCCGCTGCACAAGGAGCAACTGGTGCTGGCGCTGCGCGCCAACGGCCACGTGGTTGGCTTCATGGGCGACGGCATCAACGACGCGCCCGCGCTGCGCGCTGCCGACATCGGCATCTCGGTGGACAGCGCGGTGGATATCGCCAAGGAAGCCGCCGACCTCATCCTGCTGGAAAAGAGCCTGATGGTGCTGGAGGAAGGCGTGATCGAAGGCCGCCGCACCTTCTGCAATATGCTGAAGTACATCCGCATGACSGCCAGCTCSAATTTCGGCAACGTCTTCTCCGTGCTGGTGGCCAGCGCSTTCMTKCCRTTCCTGCCSATGCTGCCGMTGCAACTGCTGGTGCAGAACCTGCTSTAYGACGTYTCGCAGATCGCCATCCCGTTCGATCGCGTGGACAAGGAACTGGTCTCGCGCCCGCTGCGCTGGAACCCGGGCGATATCGGCCGCTTCATGGTGGTGTTCGGCCCGATCAGCTCGATCTTCGATATCACGACCTATGTGGTGATGTGGTACGTGTTCGCCGCCAACAGCGTGGAGGCGCAGGCGCTGTTCCAGTCCGGCTGGTTCGTGGTCGGGCTGCTCACGCAAACGCTGATCGTGCATATGATCCGCACGCCCAGGCTGCCCTTTATCCAGAGCCGCGCGGCCTGGCCGCTGACCATTGCCACCGTGGCGATCATGGCGGTGGGCATCTGGCTGCCGATGGGACCGCTGGCGGCATACTTCAAGCTGGAGGCATTGCCGCCGGGCTATTTTCCCTGGATGATCGGCATCGTGCTGGGTTACGCCTTGCTGGTGACGGTGGTCAAGCGCTTCTATATCCGGCGGTTCGGGTGGCAGTAAGCGCCCGGCGGCGCCCCCGCCACCCTTGCGGGGGGCGCCGCCCGTGACATCAGGATGACACCTGGCGGGCGTAAAAGCAGGCAAGACAGAATGACAGGTACCAAAAACAATAACTTTCAAGACCGGGGAAAACCATCATGTCCCTCCAAGCTTTCCAGAACATCAACCTGGACTCGCTGCTCGACACCACCGTCAGCCTGACCACCGCCTTTGTGCTGGGCGCGGTGATCGGCTACGAGCGGCAGATCCGCCAACGCACCGCCGGCCTGCGCACCAATGTGCTGGTGGCGGTGGGCGCCGCCATCTTCGTCGACATGGCCAACCGCATGGCCGGGCACGACGGCGCGGTGCGGGTGGTGGCCTATGTGGTGTCGGGGATCGGCTTCCTCGGCGCCGGGGTGATCATGCGCGAGGAAGGGAATGTGCGCGGGCTGAATACCGCCGCCACGCTATGGGGATCGGCGGCGATCGGCGCCAGCGCCGGTGCTGACCTGATACTGGAGGCCGGGCTGGGGTGCCTGTTCGTGCTGGCCGCCAATACGTTGCTCAGGCCGGTGGTTAACCGGATCAACCAGCAGCCAATGGATACGCCTGCGGTGGAAGTCACCAATACGGTCTATGTGATCGCGCCGCGTGCTTCGCAGAAACAGGCCTTGCGGTTGCTGGAGCAGACGCTGGAGGCGGGGAATTATCCAACGCGGGATCTTGAGGTGCGTGCGTTTGGGGATAGCGATGTGGAGATTGAGGCGGTGTTGACTTCGACTTCCGTCGATGGGGATGTGTTGGATCGGCTGATGGCGCGGTTGGCTGAGGCGGAGTTTGTTCATCAGGCGTTTTGGAGTCCTAGTACTACGGATTGAGAGGGGGGGTTCTGAGGTTCTCTGCAGGTTCTCTGGGGTTCTCGCTGTTTGGTGTTCGGTGTTGGCTTTTGGACCCAACAGCGTACGACATCCCCCTGCGGGGGACGCCGGTCACTCTTCTTTGCTTCGGCAAAGAAGACTAACGAGAAGAAAGCCGACCCTGCCGGGGGCAGAGCCATCAGGCGATTCGGCGGCAGTGATTCCGTCGTACGGGCAGTGGCTTCGGCTGGCATGCTCTACCGGCTTTAACGGCAGCACGACTGCATGACCCAGTGGTTTCGTGGTGCGGCCCCCGATGGCGGGCGCCGTGCCCATTCGGCCATCTGCCGTTCGCGATGCAACGGGCTGCGCTATCTCATGCTTTGCTGGTTTCGTGGTTTTGTCTCTGACGGCAAATACCCTGCCATTCGACACCCTGCCGTACCGGCGCTTGCCTTGACGGAATACAGCCGTCCTCGTTTCGTGGTGGGCCCCTTGGCCCGGTCAGCGAACACGAAAGAATCTGACGATGGTGTTGTGCGGTTCACTACCATGACATGCGCGAGGCCACGGGCGACTGAGCGCGGGCCACCGCGCCCACCACGAAACCCATCATTGCGAAGTTGCGCGGCGCCCGTCCCTGCGAACGGCAGGGACCGAACAATCACCGCGCGTGCCGCCAGAGAC